>JAOZIF010000021.1:0-33238 GCA_026014495.1 Candidatus Bathyarchaeum sp. | reverse complement strand
AACGTTGACCCCACAATCTAGAGGCGTCAACACAATTGTGAAAGTAGTTTCTAAGGGTGAAGTCAGAAGCGTTACTGGACGAGATTATTCTGTACGACGAGTTGCAGACGCTCTAGTTGGCGACGAGACTGGATGTATATACATGACCCTTTGGGACGACAAAATAGACGCAATAAATGAAGAAGCAACACTGAAAATTACTAACGGTTACATTAACCTCTTCAGAGGCAACATGCGCATTAACATAGGAAAGTATGGCAGCTACGAGCTAGTCGAAGATTCTCCAATCACAGAAGTCAACACAGAAAACAACCTTTCCGACAAACGATACGAACAAGAGAGACGTTTCAACAGAGGCGGCTATGGCGGCAGAGGCGGCGGTGGCGGATACGGTAGAGGCGGCGGCGGTGGCTACGGCGGCAGCGGTGGCGGCCGAAGCGGCGGATACCAAAGAAGAAGATACTAAATCCGCTTCTTTTTTTATTTTCCTTTTTTTAGTTAACGTTTCTGCAGGTACAATTAGGTTTTTCTTTAAAACAATTATTTTATTGAAATCTACCGTTAGTGTTAACGCACTTTTTTGTTTAACTTAACTTTTTTTCCTCGAGTGTATTCATTGGCTATTTTGTTGATTTGACATTTTCTGCAGTCGTCTTCGCAGTTTTCGCAAAATATTTCGGCATCTTCACTGATTTTTTTGTTCTTTCCTCGTGCACCAAAAGAAATGATGCTTCCACAATGATTACAATAAATTGCTGTGAATTGCATGCCTGTGGATTTTGGTCTGAAGGGACTATATCGACCGCAGCTCATACATTTGGCGAGTTCAAGTTTTTTTTGTTTTTTTCCATGTACAACGTCCACTAAAGCTTCGAACATATTGTAAACATAGTCCTCGCCAGACTCGAAATCCAAAGCAGGCTTCCCTCTCCTTGACTTGCCTAAAGAGGGATTCAATGAATTTAAGAAAAATTTCGGTACTCGACATGTTTACGGTTTGGGAACAATTTTTGTTTAAAGATTATTTGCAGATGTTTGAGTTATCTGTTTGTTTTTTTGTTTCATTTGAGCAGTTGGTAGAGTTGTCCACTACAGAAAGCAAGTGTTCTAAAGAAGTCAATAAATGGGTATGTTACAACACGAATGAATTTTTTGTTTCGTACAGCTCTATACGCATAGACTGAAGCCACTATAATTAGGGGCAATCCAGTGAACCCGAATAGTAACCATGTGAAAATTGTGGATGATGATGTCAAAGTTAGAAACACTAACACCCCAACTATCAGTAGCCAACTTATGAAACCTATTGCTCCCAAAAATGCCCATTTAGAAACGGAGTCATTTAGTTTGTTTTGTTTAAGAACTAATCCGCTTCCTTTGCCATACTGAAAGTTCTGTTTCATAAATTCTCCAAGTGTTGCTCGATGCTTATGCCAGACAGTCACTTCAGGGTCAAGAACCATCTTGTATCCTGCCTTGCAAATTCTGTCTGCAAATTCAACTTCATCAAAGCCATACTGGATATTTTCATCAAAATATCCAACTTCCTCTGCTACTTTTCTTCTGAACGCCATATTGCATCCTGCAGGATGACGAAAGAACGGTTTCACTTCTTCAAGTTCTTCTCGTTCCTTGAAGAAGGGCATCAGTCTTACTATGCTGTTATCAGCATATTGTGAAACAAAGTCGCCGTCAAGCGCTTTAGCGCTTCCACCTACACAACTGACTTTGGGATCTTTAAAGTTTTCAACAATTTTTGTTATCCAGTTAGGAGGAACTATACAATCTGAATCGGTGAACGCAACTATTTCATAATTGCTGCATTTAATTCCTATATTTCTTGCGAGGTTTAGTCCCTTTTTCTCCTCGACAACCAACTTCACTGGATATCTTTTGACTATTTCTCGAGTGTTATCTGTAGAGTTTCCGTCAACTACAATAACCTCCACCTTGTTTCGGTCGTAGTCTAACTTTTGGAGCGAATCTAGTAGTGGCTGGATTGTTTGTTCTCCATTTCGCACAGGGACTACAACAGTAACGGAGGGCGATGTTTTGTATGCTTCCATTAAAACCGCTTCTTTTGTACTTCGAGTTCACTCAAATCAATTTATTTTTTATGCCAAAAAAGGCTTTAAGTTAGCCCAATACTTTATTGAAAACAAGAAAACATGCTGTAACTAAACCAAAGTTTGGTTTCATATGGTGATAGTTGTGCCAAAAAAGAGTGAAAGCTGCCCTTCTGTTTCGATTGTAATCGTAAACTTTAACGGACGTGAACTCTTGAGACAATGTTTGCACACTATTTTAGATACAGATTATCCTAACTATAACGTGGTTGTTGTTGATAACGCTTCGACAGACGGCAGTCTTGATACGATGAAAGAGTCCTTTGGCTCAGATTCGCGAATAAAATTTGTTGAAATCCATGAAAATACAGGGCACTCTGAGGGCTGCAACATCGGTGCACAAGTGACTAAAGGAGAATACCTTGTTTTTGTGGACAGCGATATAGAATTTGATTCAAAAAATTGGCTGCGTGAAATGGTTAACGTAATGGAAAACGATGCTTCTATCGGATTAGCACAAGCTAAAATTGTGTTGTCAGGAGACAAAAGTTGTTTAGACTGTGTTTGTGTTGCTGTTGATGCTTTGGGAACATGGGCTGCAAACTATGGCACAAAACAAGAAATGCTAAAAGAGAATTTTGAGATTTTGGCAGCATCTTCAGGATGCTGTATTATTCGAAGAGAAATTTTTGACCACGCTGGCGGCTTTGACCCCGAATATTTCATGTATGATGACGATACAGACCTTTCTCTTCGCATCCGGTTGTTGGGCTACAAGGTAATGTTTGTTTCATCCGCTTTGGTGATTCATCGTAGCGGCGTTCTAAGGGGAGTAAGCGGAATGATGCTTTATTATTCTTCAAAAAACAGATTGTATACCGTACTCAAGAACTATGAACTCAAAAACGTCTGGTGGCGCTTTTCGATTTTGACTTTTTTCACACTAGCTGTCTCTGCTGGCTTTTTTGTTGTACAAAAACATGATGAAGCTAAAGCAACACTGAAAGGCGTGACAAATCCAATTACCAATTTGCCAAAAATATGGAAGAAACGACTTATTTTTCAGTCAAAAAGGCGCATAAAAGATTCTGAACTGGTTAAGGGCGGTTTTGTAAGAAACGACTTTCGGTCAACAATCCAAGATTTCAAGATAAAACTAAAGCACATGCACTAGAATGTAAGCCATCAACAAGAACTTATCTGCTTTATTGGTTTGGTGCGATTGTACCATCCTCAATAATTATTTGACGCTCAGCATAACCTGCGATGTCTTGTTCGTGAGTGATGACTATAATCGTGGTTTTTGTTTCTTCATGGAATTTTTTGAGTAAATCCATTACCTGTTTTCCAGTTGCAGAATCCAAGTCTCCTGTTGGCTCATCAGCAAATATCACTGCGGGACGATTGGTTAGTGCTCTAGCAATAGCTACACGCTGCATTTGGCCTCCACTTAATGTGGCAGGATACTGTTTAGCTTGATTAGAAAGCCCAACTCCCTTTAGGAGATTTTCTATGCGCGCTTTCAATTCTTTGCTTAGTCCAGCTAAATCTGCGGGCAGGGCTATGTTTTCGCGCGTAGTGAAGTGCGGCAACAGAGCATAACTTTGGAATATGAAGCCCATCTCGGAAAGTCTAGCTTTTGATTTCGCTGAGTCGTCCATTTTGTGGAGGTTTTCTCCGCGAAACAGAACCACACCATAGTCTGGGCTGTCAAGACCTGCCATGCAGTTTAGAAGAGTTGTTTTTCCAGCACCAGAATTTCCTACAATTGCAACAAATTCTCCCTCTTTTATGTCAAGATTTACACCTCGGAGTGCATAGACTGTTGTTCGTCCAAGCGTGTAATTCTTGGATAACCCCCGCACTGTGATAATGCTGTTTTCTGTGACGTCAGTTACTTCTACATTTTGTGTATCAAAGAGTTGTTTGTTAAATCCAAAATATGGAAGGTCTGAACCAAAAAAGTCTAACCACATCTTAAGCAGTTCAGCCTCAACAAAAAGGTCAGTGCTTAATTCTGCCATAGGTAACAACGCATTTCTAAAGCCGCTAACAGAATCTACTGTTTTAACTCCATTTTTATGCTCATCCAGATAGTCACGCAGATGAATTTGACATTCTTGAAGTTTGTTATGAACTTCTACAAGCAGTGTTTTTCCATTCTCCATCTCTGAAATCATGTCTGCAAGGGCTTTGTTGAGTTCAATTGAATCATTCTTGAACTGATACGGTTTGAGAGAAACGTGTACAACTTGGAATAACGCAAAAATTCTGGAGAGTAAATTGTCTATGTCCTGTAAGGCACTAAGTTTTGCGGATAAAATCCGGAAGAACAGTTCTAACTTTTTTTGCAATTTAGAATCTGTGGTCCGGTAATGTGTTCCTGCAACTCCCTGTTCAAGCCTTTCAAGTACACCATCCAACTCTTTTAGGCGGGTGATTGTTGGCTTCAAAAAGATTGCAAAAAAGTTTGCCATAAGTAGCTTGTCAACCAATTCTCTTATGTTTATCTGCCTGTCAGTGGTTGACCCTGTGAAGACCGGAGACTCAAATCCTGAAAGGAACAAACGGTATTGGTTGTTCTCTGCAAAATCCCATGCCGTTATATAGCTGTGCAACTGGATTTTGCGGTAACTGTCTGGCAGCTCCTTAATAATTTTCTTTAGTTGTGAATCAAAAAGTTTTACAAGATTCGGATTAACTTCTTTGATGAAATCTTTAACAATCTTTGAGGTTTCCCTCAGTTCCTGATTGTTTTTAAGATGCCGTAGTAATCTAGACTCGTTGTCTGCATAGTATTTGCTGAAACGCTTGTAAATTCGCCCTGTTTCTATTGCATCAATGACTTTCTGGTCAAAAACGCCTTCTTTTTCTCCAGAAAAAACTATGAACGAATTTAGCTCTTGGCTAGACATGGCTTTGCTGGATATTCTCAGAACTTTTTGACAATCCGAAACTAGACTCTTTTGTAACTTTGCATTAATTGAGTGCAAAGATTTGTCTATTAATCCTGCTGTGTAAACTTTCATTGTGTTTCCTCCTTTGTGAATGGTCCCTGTTCAACTCGGGAAATTTTTCCGTCTGTCATGTGGACAATATAATCACATTGTTCTGCAATCCATCGGTTGTGAGTGACTAGCACAAGCGTTTGGCGGTTAAGTTTATTGATTCTACGAAACAGGTTCATGACGTCAGCGCTTGTTGTAGAATCCAAATCACCCGTAGGTTCATCGCCAAGAATAATTGCAGGCTCTGTGATGAGTGCACGCGCAACAGCAACTCTTTGTTGTTGACCCCCTGAAAGCTCAGAAGGCAGATGATACAGCCTATCACCCATACCTAATTCTCTTAGAACCATTTTTGCTTGTTCTCTAGCCACACCCGCTTTCATTCCTTTGAGTAACAGCGGAGTTTCCACATTCTCCACGGCGGACAAGAAAGGAAACAGATTGAATAACTGGAAAATAAAGCCAATTTTGTCCCTTCTGAAACCAGTCATTTTTCCATCTGAAAGCGTAGCAGTGTCTATACTGTCGATAACAATGTTTCCCTCTGAACGGCGGTCCAGATGCCCTATCATGTTTAGTAGAGTTGTTTTTCCACATCCCGAAGGACCCATAATCGCCATCATGTCTCCTTTTCTGACAGTGAGGTCTAATCCTCGGATAGCGTGGACTTCATTTGATTTTCCTTCAGAGTAGCGCTTATGCAAGCCAGATATAACCAAAATTGGTTCTTCATTTTGTGTGACTGAATGCTTTTTTTGTATACTTTTTGTTGCCATTGTTTTTCCTCCTATCCTACATACCTCAAAGCTTCTGCTGGGGGAATTCTTGATGCAAACCATCCAGGGATGGCTCCTGCACTTAAGGCAATCAACGTGATAAAGCCCAAATACACTCCAAGATCGCTCCAAGGAATTATCATTGTAGCATTTTGCATGTTCGCAAATCCAGCACTGATTACTACGCCATTGACAATTCCAATAACCAACCCGATTACGCCTAGTACCACCAATTCAAGCAGTACTGAAATCATTACTTGGGTTTTTGGAAATCCGATTGCCCTCATCATGCCGATTTCCCGTTTTCTTTCCGAAACATTACGGACCGAGATTACTGCCATGCCCACTGCTCCGATTACAAGACCAAATGTGACGTATATCTGCAAGAATGAGACTACCCGTTCAGTCATCTCTAGGGTTGATTCTACCGTTGAGTATAGCAGTGTTGTGCTTGCAACGTAGAAATTGTCACTTGCTAATAGTCTGTATCCGTCATCGTTTGTGTTGGTGAATTCTTCGATGGTTTGTGCAATTGACTCAAGTTCTTGGTCTTCTATATCATATGTGGTTTTGATTAGGAAACAATCATACTGATTTGAAGCTCTTGATGTGGATGTTTTACCGTTTGCTTCTGCCAAGAAATTGGTTTGGTTTGCCCAATATTCTGTAAGGTATATTTTTCCTAAAAAGTCGACAAAATCAAAGTCGCCTTCTGATAGTATGTTGCCAACACTAAATGATGACAAAGGAAATCCGCCAGCACGATTAGAGTCTAATCGTCCTGCTACTGTAAACGCCTGATACACGGGCACTCCATATTCAGACATGTTCATTGGTATCCAAATCTGCAAGCCTATTGGAAGAATAAATGAGTCTGTGAACACAACAGGATTTTCGATAACGTTACCGTTTTCATCTTGTAAAACTTCAACACCTTCTAGTTCGTTACCTCCATATCCCTCCAATCCAGAAAGATCCACATCACTTAGGTCACGGTCTTCCGAAAGAAGTGCATCTAATGAAACATTGTATGCTGCCATTGTGTATGATGAATTAAAGAACAGGTCCCATGCCTGCTTGGACATGTCTAGCAGTTCTTCATCTGATACGTCAGATTCTAGTGGTTGAGTAATGCTGTCTGGAAAACTGCTTAGATAGAAGTCGTAGCGCCAATCAGAGTCATATGTGTCAGTTGCGTTTCCACGGATCTGGTCAGAAGTGATTTCGCCATATCCGATTGGCAGCAAATCTGTTTGTGCATTGAACTCAGAAGAGTAAGGATCATTTACAGCTACAAACTTGGTGTAATCTGTAGTTGTGCTGTATGTCTTGAACGCAATCACGTCGGTTATGTGACTGTCCAATTTGTATAATTCTTCAACATATGATGTATTCGCTATTTGTGCCTCCGCCTTGTTTAGGGATACAATAAGGTCTACTCCTCTGGAGTCTTCCCCAGTTTGGTTTACTGAACTTAAGTTTGTAGGCACCAGTATAGCAACTGTCACATTTAGTGTCATTATCACAGCAAAGATTGCGTATGTTAATGTTGAACGTGATTTGTGAGATGAAATTAGTGCAGGAGCTATTTGTCCTACCCCTTTTAGTCCCTTCATTTTGACAAGAAGATTCCTTAGAGCGTTCATGACTGGAGGTAGATTTACGGCTACAATCAAAATTGAGCCGACAAGAATTTCGGTTACTCCTATGATCAAGATGTCTGTTGCTAAACCCGTGATGTCTGTTATCCATTCGCCCATTGCTACAGCAAACAGAAAAACTGGTGCCGCCCACAGGGCAATTGCTGTTATGTTTAATGCTTTTGTGCGGCTAATGAAACGTGAAAGCACAATGCCTGCTCCAGAAAACAGCAAACCTGCTCCTGTCAGGATAGTTCTCCATTCGTCTAATGTGTTCCAACCTTCACTAACCCATATTGGTTGGTAAGCTTCGTTTAAGACGCCATTATACAGGAGAACAATAACGCCCGTTATAACTGCCAGTATTCCTAATAGTGCCAAGTTACGGCCAGATTTTTCTTCAAATGAACTTTTGATTCCTCTTAACGCGTCTACGATGTTAACTCGAGATGCTCTTAGAGCAGGCAGTATGCCTGTTATAATGCCAAGTGCCACTCCAACTATTACTGCCAAAATCACAATTTCTTGAGACACAACTGGTTGTACGCTGTGCTGTCCTGTGCCAAACAATTCCACAAGATAAAGTGCCACAGCTTGACCGAACGCTAAGCCTCCAATTAAGCCAAACATTCCTCCTAGGATTCCTTGGAACACGTTTTCGATTAGTATAGATTGGACAATTCCTCGGCGGTTCTCTCCAACTGCTCTCAAGACTCCTGTTTGGAATTCTCGGTCTTCTACGCTCATAAGTTGAACATTAGTGATGAGCAAGATTCCAGTTACCATAACCAGTAGACCCAGCGCCGTTAACATTGTGGACAGTAGGGTCATCACGATTTCTGCGACGCTAAAAAATGTTAAGCGATTAGATTCGACACTGTATGTGTCTTCGGGGATTGATTCTTCAAACAAGTCCACTTGCTCTTGGAGGTAATCTTCATCTATTTCTGTGGTGAAATGGTCGGTTTTGAGGGCTATTAAATAAGAACTAATGCAGTTTGTTTCACGTGTTGTGTCCTGTAAGCTTCTCCATTGCTGAACATACTCCAGTGCCATAATCATCTTGTATTTAGAACCTATTCCAGGACGACTTGAATCAAAAATAGCAACAACAGTCAATTCCACCCGTTCGGTGTTGTATGTTGGCGTTGCAGTATAGTTTCCAGTTGTTGGATCAACTGTGATGCTTACTGTGAGATTCGTGAATTCGGTAGTAACGGAAATTGGAAGGGCTACGTCTTTGTCTAAGCCTAAATTTTCTGCTAGCTTACTTGACAGCAAAATTGTTGTGTTGTCTGTTAAGTAATCGCCGATGTCAATTTCGTCTCCTGTTTTCCAGTCATAAAAAGTGCCAAATTCTTCTGGAAAATCGGTGGAAATTCCTGCCAATTCAACCGAAGAATCAAACTGTGACCCGAGCATTATTGGCACGTCTATGGTCAATTCAGGCATTATTCCCACTGCGTTGGGAACCAAAGCACTGATGTTTGCTATGTCGGCTGCGGTTAGGTAACCGCCTGTAGTTGCGTTAACTACACTAAAGTCAACTTCTCCCTCATTTTGAAGTAAGCTTGTGAGAAACGCGTTTTCTAACGTGTTTGTTGTGATTTGAATTCCAACAAGTAACGTGACTCCAAGCGTTACTGCAAGTATTGCACTCAGGTTCTTGGTTTTTCTTCTCCACAAGGACCGTTTTGCTACCATAAAACTAGATTTTAGACCCATATCTCACTCATCTCATGTAATTTGTTGTGATTACTTTGGAGATTTTTTACTCTGCTTTTCTCCTCGAATTCGTTGCACTATTTCTTCAAGTTCATTAGCGCATTTGGTCAAAATTCGTTCGATTTGCTTTGAGTCCTTTTCTGTTAATGCAACTTTAGCTGGTCGAAGCTCCAAAAGGGTCGCGACAACTCTTTTTGCAGGTTCTCGTGTTCCCGATAGGATTTTTTCGTCATTTGGATTAAACTGGAATCCTCCAATAAGCAGGGGTACAATAAATTCCAGTTTATTCAACAGTTTTTGTCCAAAGTTTACCTGTTTTTCGACAAATGCTTTCCCTTTCTGCGTTAGAACGTATCGTTTTATTCCTGTTTCTTCGCTGGGTGACTCTGTGGTGTAACCTGCTTTGTGTAGCCGAGCTAGGAGAGGGTATATTGAGCCTGGGCTTGGTTTCCATCTGCCCCCCGTCTCTTTCTCGATTACTTCGACTATTTCTGAGCCCGACATTGGCTTTTTCATTATCATGTTTACGATTAGAAACCGGAGAAGTCCTCTTGGGACGCCGCCTGTTCCTTTTGACCATATATCAACCACTATATCACCAGCGATATCGCTAAAGACATCGCAAGCGATATTTAAATATTGCTAACATAGACTCTATAGCCAAAATCAACATCGCTTGTTTTTCTTTATTTTTTGGCGAATGTGGCGCACGTTTTCAACGCTTTGTTTACGTTCACACTTTGTAACCAGTTAAAAAGCATGAAAAACATCTATCAATTGACTAATAAGAAACGAAAACCTATAAGTATGTACCAACTTTAGTGGTTGCCTTAGAGGTTAACGGAATGGTTGTGTCTGAACAAGTGTCAAAAGAACAGAAATTTGTCGGTGCAGACTTTGAAAAGTGCACTGGATGCAGAGTGTGTGAACTTGTTTGTGCGTTAGAGAATGAGAAAACGTTTGACCCAAAACTTTCCAGAATCAAAGTTTTACGTTTGCATCAGCTCGTTAACATGCCTGTGGCTTGTAAACTCTGTGAGGATGCTCCGTGTGTTCGTTCATGTCCTCGGGATGCTTTAGCCAAGTCTGAGGAAACTGGCATAATTATGGTTGATGACGCAAAATGTGACCTGTGTGGTTGGTGTCTTGAAAGCTGCAAGCACGGTGCCATTTTCTTGAATCAGAATAAAAAGACGGTCATGATTTGCAACCTTTGCGATGGGACTCCTCAGTGTGTTGAGTGGTGTCCTGAGAATGCTTTGAGTTTGATGACCCAAAAAGAGTTTGACCAGAAAGCAAGAAAAGCTACGGTTAACAAGTTGATTCCAGAAGCGTGGAGATGAACAAAAGTTGGTTCTTAAGAAACTTGAAGAGTTAGGCTACAAACCCAAGAAAGGCATCGAAGCAGAAGATACAACCACCCAAACTGCCGATATTTTGAAGAACATTAAAAGCAGTGAGGCAAAACAGCAGATTTTGAATCTGCTAATTGAGGCACTCTCTGAAACTGACCCACGAGAAATTCTCATATACGGAATGTATGTCAAAAAAATATTCAGCCCAATCATCCGTGCCAAACAAAAAGACCACATCGAAAAAACCATGGAAATGCTGGTTGACGCCATCGGCAAAAAATAAACTGTTAGCATACTAACATATAGTACTATTTTTTTGAACCCACTTTCTTTTTGGGCGTTTACCCTAATAGTTGCTGTGCTTGTTTTTCTGAAAAAAGGTTGTTTTCAATAATCTTCTGCTATTAGTCTCCTAATATGCTGGTGTCTTGTGTTTGGTTCCAGTAGTAGATGTTTTGATATTGTGGTGCTAACGGAAAATTTGCGTCATCGTATATAATATCAGTTTTTAGGTCGTGGATTTGTAGGACGGTCTCCATTAAGTTCCAGATTTGCTGGCTTTTGTCATCAGGTTTGAATATTCCCCAGATTTTGTCTTGTTGCCATCTCATGCCCCAGCCATAGTTTTTGGGCAACACCAGAACTGAATCTGCTATGATTGAGTCGTGAACTACGTCTGGGTTTTTTACTACGTCATTCCAGAAGGATTCTACTGCTTCGAAGTGTTCGTTTTCCATTGTGCCGTATGGTTCGTTGTTGGTGCCGTAGTAGTTAAATATTACAAAGTATTTTGCTCCGCATTCGTATGCGGTGGTCATTTGGTTGAAGATTTCTTGGCCACTGTCAAGGTATGGTGCTTGTTTGTATTTCCAGGTTATGACTATGCCCCAGTCTTTGTTTTGTAGTGTTGCGGCGCCGCGTGTTAGTGCTATGTGTTGATTTATTGTGTGGTTCCAACCAATGTGGGTTAGTATTACGTCGTAGCCTGACAGGTAATCAAACCAGTAAAGGGCATAATCTGAGGTGAAAGCTGTGGTTGCATTGCTCAGATATTCGATGTTGTCTTTGTTGCGTGCAATGAATTGGTTGGCGGTTTGGGTTGTATCGTTGAGGGGGCGTAAACTCAAAAGTTTGTCATAAGTTGCGTAATCAGGCAAACTGGCGATTTGGATGTTTGCTAAGGTGGTGTTTGATTCGTCTACTTCAATTGTACCATCAGGATAAAATGTTGCATACACTTCTGATTGTGTTCCATTAGATGTGTTGTTTGACGTTTGAATTGGCTTAGGAAGATACAAATGGATAACGCCGCTAAGTTCATAATGAATAACACTGTCGTCTGTTTTTTCTACAACAACATCGCCGTACATGGTCTTCATTATCGTGTCGCCCGATGTTTCATTTTCGAACTCTACATAGCCATCAAGCATTTTTCCCCCAGGCTCATCACAATAATATACGCCCAAAAAGTAAGTGCCCCATTTCTGTTTAACGGTCTCAAGCCAAACAGAAAACGTTGCTTCAGAATAATACCCAAAATACGGCAAGAAGTACAATCCTGCAGAAACTGCATAATCACCTAATTCTTCAATGCTTTCAAAATCTCGTTGCAGGGTGCCTGATTGAAGCACAAAGAGATTTGTGTACTCTTTAATCTTGTCTATTAGCAGTTTTCCATCTTCCACAGAGTCACCACAATAGGTCACTCCGACATAAACTGGTTCTGTGTCTTCGGGGTTGCTGTAATTCAACAAAAACACGGTGCTTAGCAGTAATATGATTATGAGAATCGATGAAAGTGCTAATCTCTTTTTCATTTTATTGCATCACGGGTCTTGGAATTGGCGGAGTTTTCAATTTGGCACTTAATCTAATGATTATTTGTATTCTATTAACTAATACCTTTTTGCCTAGTCTAAGCTATTACTTGTTGTTCAGAAATACTTTATTCAAAAGATTTGTCCAAAATGTTAAAATATTCCTATTCAACTCATCTTGATTAGGGGTCGATAATGCTAAAAAGGTGCTTAGTAATCTTATCGATTCTACTATTAATTATAACTGTTTTTGTACCAACATACATCGCTTTTGTGTCCTCTGCAACAGGATACATCAAAATAAACAGCACCACATCAAGCGACCCCAATCAGCAAGTGCAAGCAGGCGGCAACGTAAGCCTATATTTTGGAGATGTAACCTGGTCGGGTAATCAATGTTATCTGCTCATGAGCCCCGATAACGACACACAGGTGTCAACGGGCGACATAATTTACACTCCCGTAATCCTGATTTGTGACATAACTAACCAAACGGCTGTGCACCAATACAGCAATGGCATGGGCTCTTGGGCTGTTGGAAACAACTGGGTCAACGGCAGCATAGCCCCAAATGTGCCAATAGGTGCATATACATTCAAAGCATTCGACAATTTAGGCGAAGATGTTGCAGTAACAGACGTTTATCTAACAGTTTATTTGTTAGTTAGCGAGGCGACTTTGGAAGTTTCTCCAGACTCAGGACCAGGCGGAATTGAAGTAACACTTACGGGTTCAGGCTATGGGGCATTCGCTGAGGTCACCTTATTATATTATGACTCAACAGTGGATTCGTGGAAATTTTTGGACACAGTAACTGCTAACTCAATAGGGAACATAACGTTTACAACTCAAGTGCCTGACTTACGAAAGGCACTACAAAGAGGCGATTACTCCGAAACATACGCCCAAGTATCTTTTAGAGCAGAAATTGGAGGCATCGTTTACAGTTACGCTGATTATAACCAATATTTACGGGGACTAAAAACAGTTGGAGACCAAACTGCGAGTGGACTTTACGGAAATGGCACCGACTTTACATCATCTGTTATCGTGCACTCAGGTGATAATATTACAGTTTCGGGTAAATGGTTCAGCCCAGGCGTAATTTATGTTCTATGGGACGGGTATGCCGTTGTGGGCACAGTAACAAGCTCCGAGTGGGCAGAGGCAGAAATCATCGGCACATCAGTAGCCAACCAAACTGGCTATTTTGAAACAACAGTGACAATTCCAAATGCTAGTGCTGGCGAACACTACCTAGCAATTGAAGATTCAGAACTCGTGTAATGGTTACAATCTTCTCGTACCTTGGGTCGTTATATGTTTCTCCAGATTCAGGACCTGGAGGAGTTGATGTAACGTTTACAGGTTCAGATTACCCAGCATCTGAAGATATCGCTATATCATATTATGATTCAGATTTTGATTCATGGAATCCTTTAGGCACAACAACTGCCAGCTCAACAGGACACATCACGTTTACAACTGAAGTGCCTGACCTACGAAAGTCACTATGGGCTGGCGAGTATACTTCAGACTCCTATGCCACTGACTTGTCTTTTAGAGCAGAATACGATGGAACAGTTTACAATTATGCAACGTATGGACAATATTTACGGGGCATAAAAACAGTTGGAGACCAAACTGCGGGCGGGCTTTATGGAAACGGCACAGACTTGACTTCGTCAGTTATTGTTGAAGCAGGTGATAACATTACAATTTCTGGTATGTGGTTTAACCCTGGTGTAGTTTATGTTAGATGGGATGGAACTGCCGTTGTGGGCACAGTAACAAGCTCCGAGTGGGCAGAAGCTGTTATAATCGGCACGTCGGTGGCTAACCAAAATGGCTTTTTTGAAACAACAGTAACGATTCCGACGGCTGATAAGGGTGAACATTTCATGTCTATAGAGGATTCTGAAACTAATGTCATCATAAAAGTATACTTTTATGTGTACACCTCCGGTGGTGGAGGAGGGGGCTCCTATACGCCTACATACTATAATCTAACTGTCGAGTCATTGCCTGTATCTGGTATTGAATTCGAGATTAAAGGAGCCTCAGAAGTTACCCCATATACTGAGCAGCTACAAGCAGGGTCATATGGTATCGAAATGCCTGAAAGCCAAGTTATTGACGAAATAACATATGTTTTCCAGAACTGGAGTGATGGAACTCAAACTAGGACAAGAACCGCAAACTTGTCATCAAACCTTACTTTAACTGCTAACTTTTCTGCAGAACCTGTTGCTGAGTTTACGTATAGCCCATCAAATCCTGCTGTTGAACAAGAGATTTCTTTTGATGCCTCAGACTCATTTGACACCGATGGAAGCATTGTATCTTACAGTTGGGACTTTGGTGACGGGACATCATCTACAACAGCTAACCCAGTTACTACTCACACATACAATTCAATAGGAACATATGAAGTAGAATTAACTGTCGAAGACAATGCTGGTTTAACTGCGCCAGTTTCGAATGATGTTTTGGTTAGGGTACCAACGGATGTTTCAATTTCAACAAGCAGTTCCTCGACTGCGATTGGGTTCCAAGTAGAAATAAGCGGGGTTCTTCGTGACGCGTATGGAACCGGTTTAGACGACGAAACAGTTGTTTTGTCGTATGCCTTTGAGGGAAGTAGCACATGGATTGAATTTACCTCTGACCAGACCAACAGTGATGGCACATATTCTGCTCTTTGGATTCCTCCTGCTACGGGCTACTTTATAGTAAAAGCAGAATGGGAAGGAAACGCAACACACATCGGGGCAAGTAATAGCGCTGCAATCAACAGTATTACCTATGATGGCGAATACGTTTTCTCTGTTGAATCTAACTCCACAATTTCTGGGCTTTTCTTTAATTCAAGCGATTACACGTTAAGTTTTACTGCCCAAGGAGCTAGCGGCACACATGGCTATGCAAAGATAATTATTGATAAAACTCTTGTAGCCAATTTAGAAACAATGACCGTTTATCTAGATGGCAACCAAGTTGAATATTCAGTGCAGGAAAACGACGATTCATGGTGTTTAATAATCAACTACATACACAGCACCCACAAAATTGTAGTGGACCTTGACCCAACTATTATTCCAGAATTCACAACACTGACTATTGTGCCACTAATTATCGCCGTTACAATAGCAGGAATACTTTACAAGAAAAAACTACACAAAAACAACGTCTGCTAAACTAAAACACCTAATGCAACAAAACAAAAATGAACTATGGCAGTTGAATTTACTGCCTGATGTGTCCTCTGCCTAGTATGAAGAATTTTGTTGTTGTTAGCTGCTGGATACTCATGGGTCCTCTTGCGTGCAGTTTCTGGGTGCTGATTCCGATTTCTGCTCCTAATCCAAACTGGTTGCCGTCTGTGAAGCGTGTAGATGCATTCCAGTAGACTGCTGCGGAGTCTACTTCGTTGATGAACTGTAGTGCCTTGTTAAAGTCTGCTGTCAAGATTGATTCAGAATGGTTGGTGCCGTACTTGTTGATGTGAGCTATTGCCTCGTCTATATTTTCGACTATTTTTATGGCAATAATAAGGTCCAAATATTCTGTGCCCCAGTCTTCTTCAACCGCTGGCTTAAGGTTAGGAAGCAACTGCATAGTCTTTTCGCAGGCTCGAACTTCCACTCCATTCAGGTTAAGTGCCGACACCACTTTTGGCAAGAACTGTTTCGCAACGCTCTGGTGAACCAACAGTTTTTCTGCAGCATTGCAGACTCCAGGTCTTTGACATTTGGCGTTGATTACTATGTCTATGGCTCGGGTTAGGTCAGCATCGCCTTCTACGTAGATGTGACAGTTTCCGGTTCCCGTTTCGATAACAGGGACAGTTGATTTTTCTACCACTGTCTTGATTAGATTGGCTCCTCCACGGGGAATAAGCACATCGATGTATTCGCGCATGGTCATGAGCTTCTCGGCGTAACTTCGTTCAGTTACTGGAACAACTTGAATGATGTCTTTGTTTAGTCCGCTCTGTTCTAGTGCCTCTCGCAGTGAATTTCCAATTGCCATGTTCGAGTTAATCGCATCTGAGCCGCCCCTCAAGATTATTGCATTTCCAGATTTGATGCATACTCCCGATGCTTCTGACGTAACGTTGGGTCTGGACTCGTAGATTATCCCGATTACTCCCAAAGGCACACGAAGCAACCCAATAATTAAGCCGTTAGGGCGCGTCCATGTTTTCACAATTTCGCCTACAGCATCGGGCAACTCTGCTACTTCCCGCAGATTATCTGCCATACTATTTACCCGTTTTTTGTCCAAAATTAGCCTGTCAATCAATGCTTCTTTTACGCCTTTGGCTCTGGCAGCTTCTACATCAGTTTTGTTTGCCTCCAAAATCTGTGCACAGCTTCTCTCAAGACAGTCCGCCATGCTGCATAATGCCTTGTTTCTTTGTTCAGCAGAAGCTTTAGCTAGCTGCGCTGAAGCAACTTTTGCTTTTTGACAAATTTCAACTATCACTTTTTTCACTTCTTGACGCATATGTTTTTTCGGGCAACAATCTCTTTATGTCGTATATACCCAAGAGCCTTTTTGATATTATTTGTTTTTAAGCCTTTAACAATGTTGATTTCGCCGCTGTTATAGTTAGGGTTCCCTCGCGCAAACTCAACACACTGCTGATCCAACAGACTAACCACATCGCCCTCATTGAATGTTCCAGTGACCTTGATTACGCCCACCGGAAGAAGGCTAGCGCCCTCAAGTATCGCCTTTTTTGCGCCCTCATTAACGAAAATTTGCCCCTTTACTGAAGCGCCATAGGCAATCCATCGCTTTATCGAAGGCAAACGTTCCTGAGGTTTGAAAAGCGTTCCCATTTGCTTTCCGGAGAGTATGTCAATTATCACATTCTCTGTTTTACTGTTAGCTATCACAAGGGGCACACCGCTGGAGGTAGCGATTTCTGCAGCTTTAAGTTTGGTTTTCATGCCCCCTCTGCCAAGTCGGCTCTTTCCTTCTACGTCACATTTGAGTTCAGGGGTTATGAGTTCAACTGTTTTGATCAGTTTTGCTTCCCGTTTCTTTGGATTTGCCGTGTATAATCCGTCTACGTTAGAGAGTATAATGACTAGGTTTGCTTCTAGGGCGTTAGCCACAAGAACTGACAGAATGTCGTTGTCGCTAAAGTTTACTTTGCAGCCCTTTGTTACGGGAACAAGCTCGTCCGTGGATGTAACATCATTCTCATTTATGATTGGAACAATTCCATACTGCAGAACCATTTCCAGAACGTCACAGATGTGCAGGTAAGCTGCCCTGTTAGACAGGTCTTCTGCAGTAAGTAGAATCTGCGCAACCTTTAGACCATGTTTACTGAAAAGCTCACGGTATGTAGACATAATTATGTTCTGTCCTGCTGCCGCTGCCATCTGCTGAAAGACAATATCATTCGGTTTTTTGGGTATTCCAAGCTCGGCTATGCCTGCGGCTACAGCTCCAGATGTTACAAAAACAATCTTGTTGCCCTGCTTTATTGCCGTGGCTATTTGGTCAACCAGTCTCTGCATTAATTCTAAATCAAGAACGCCGTCACTTTTGGTTAAACTTGCAGTTCCAATCTTGACCACAATCAGTTTTGAAGACATGCCCACTCTTCTTTTCTTAAAGATGCATTTCTCCTATAAGCCTTGTCAAAGTTGGACTTGTGGCTGTGCTGGAGAATTTTTTTGAATGTGAAACAATGGTGTAGTTGATTACATATTTTGGCTCTGACTGCAAGTGTGAAAAACATAAAAAAAAGGTTGTTTTCAACAATGAACCTCTATTAGTATCCTAATATGTTTCTTGAGTTATTTGGGTCTGTTTGGTTAACGTTTGGCTTTTTTCTTCTTTTCTTTGGGTTTTTCTGTTGCTGGGTTTTCGTCTTCTTTTCCGCCCCATTCAACATGTCCGGTGGCTTTTGGTTTATTTTGTTCGCCCGTAGAGAGCATGTCAGGCGGCGGATAGGACGTGTCAAGCAGGTTTGCCATAAGATATGTTGAGGTGAAAACACGCTGGTAGACTCTGTCAAGTATCAACGGTATCTTGGTTTTGGGGTTTATTTCCAGCAGTTTTTCTATGTCGGGGTTTTTTCCTTCAAGGGTTGCTAGGCCTTCAACTTCAAATTTTGCGATGCTGGGTTTTGTGCCTACAGTTAGCACAAAGCCAATGACGCGTTTGCCGCTTCTGCGGTCTTTTTCTTCCAGTTTTGCGTTGATGTCAAAATTTAATTCAGCAGTCTCTATATTGTCTTTTAGTTTAATGCCTCGCAAACCTAGAATATCTACATTGACTTGAACGTCAGACTCGCCATTTTGAGTTGAAATGACTAATTCCTCACTTTATTGGACACGCAAACTGTATGTTCGTAATCCCCTCTATTGTTGAGTATAGTTTCTTTATTCTCGATTTTTTCCCTTTAGTGTGTAATCCCAAACTACACACACTTGCGAAACGGCTCACATGCCACACAAAAACAAAAACAAGGCACCTGAATAATAAACCAGCACAAGGGCTTACTCATCAGCCTCTGCAGCAAACGCTTTAGATATTTTCTGAATCTCCTGAGTAACCGAGGACAAAAACTTCATCCGATTTTCAATAGTTCTTCTATGACCACTAGTAAGCTGCTTAAACTTTGGCAACGCATCCGTCATAACATAAATCATAAGGTCACGTTCATTCTTCTCACTAAGATTACGTATCTCCACCTGACCATCAGGAAACAACAGCATAAAATTCCCTTTCGGATCAACATTCGCTTGAACCACATGACTATATTCTTCAGGAAGTGCATCCGGAGAAATCGAAATCGTCTTCGCCAAAGGCTTCATAAGCTTCAAGAACGAGTCAAAAAACACATCCACAACACGCTTTTCCTCAGACGACAACTCCGAAATCTGCCCAATATCATCCTGAAGCCCCTTCATAGAGGATATAAGGTCATCCAAAGTTGGTTGTGGCTTTTTGGGTGCTTGTTTATTGGATTGCTCTTTGTTAGCTGGGGGTTGCACTGTGCTTTGGCTCATTGAATAGTTCCCTTCTTGTTGTTTTCGCAGTTTATTTTCTAAAAGCACTTGTGTGTTATTTGTTGTGACGTACATAGCCTGTTATGTGAATCTGGTCAAGTGTTACGTATCGTGCGTGCCGAACTATCATATTAAGTCTTAAGACGTAATACTTATATCTGTTTTCCCGAACCACTCTTTTACGGGTGGAACTCTTTTGAGCTACGGTCATCAAGGTCTAAGAGACGAACAAGAAAAAAGCAGAATGAAACTAGTCTCTTCTGCCCGCAACGAAAAAGGAAAGATAAAAGTAACCCTAGACAAAGAACGCCCAATGTCCCAATGCCCTCTTTACGACAAATATGAAATCCAAAGATACGACCTTCACCCCGGATACAGTTTTGCTCACATGGATGACATGATACCAAAAGGCACACCATACTACATCGACAGCGGAAACAAATTTGTAGAACGCATAGTCCGCGCTCTTTACTACTTTAAACAGTGCTCCCTTATTGGACCCTCGGGAACAGGTAAAACTCACATCGTTTACCTTGTTGCAGAGCTATGTGGGTTACCCGTTTGGGAAGTCAACTGTGGTCTACAAACATCATCGTATGACCTTATTGGACGTTTTATTGGTCTTGGAAAAGAGAACTGGGTCGACGGGCTGGTTACCCGGTGGCTAAGAGGTGGCGGAATAATGTATCTTGACGAGGCAAACATGATGAAACAGGACGTTGCCACCAGACTTAACCCTGTTCTTGACACTCGAGGTCACATTGTATTGAACGAGAAAGATAACGAGTGCGTCCACAGGCACAAGTATGGTTACATGATTATCAGCATGAACCCTCACTCTTCTGAGTTCTCTGGAACCAAACCGTTGAATGCAGCCATGAGGCGACGTATGGCTGTGTGGATAAACTTTGATTACACGAGTGTAGGTGAGCAGATTTCGCCAAATGAGGTGGATTTGCTCAGAAAACGAGCCAAAGTTAGTGAAGATATGGGCTACAAGATTATTCAGGTGGGCGCTGAGCTGCGAAGGCAATACAAAGCAGGTGACATACCTTATGGTCCATCGTTGGGTGACCTGATAAACTGGGCGACCTTGGTTTATGATGGCAACACTCCTAATGTTGCGGCAGAAGAAACCATAATTGCTCTAACCAGCGATAATCTCGAAGTGCAAGCTGATGTTAGAAGAATTGTAGAATCGGTGTTTCCGCCACCCCAATAACAGCAAACAAAGCGGTAAAGTCTATGGGATTCCTTGATTATGCGTGGTCTATCTCGCTTCAAAAAGACAACATGAAAACAGGAATCAGCATAGAAACAAAACTGAATCAGCCAACACTTACACAAAACAAAGCAGGATTCAACGTAACTGTGCCGCTGCCGGTTGTAACAGTAAACGAGGAAACAGAAGAAAAAACCATAACGTTTCTGGGCTACAAATTTGCAGCAGACGATGAGGGAAAAGCGAAAGTTGGAAGATTGTTTAGAGCCTGTGTTTACCATCTTACAACACATACTCTGATGCCAGTCAATCCAGAAAAGATTGCGCCAGCAAAACATTGTTCAATTCTTGGCAGGTTCACTAACTCTTTAGTTAATGACGTTTACGTTAACTCGTATCTTACAGCATGGTATCCTGACAAACTCGCAGACATGGCATACGCAAATTCTTTGGCATACTCAAAAATTAGACCTGTAGACACCATCTTCAATCCAGCAACCCTCATAATGACAGCCTTACTTTCAAAACTTAACATAGGCACAGTAAAGGGAACCCTTGATTCAGAAGAAGAAAAAACAGTAAACCAGCTAGCAGACAAACTTGGTGCACTCAAAGAAGAGGTAATGATGGCTCTTGCTATGGAAAGCACAGAGTTTGGCGAAGCAATGACCAACACCACAAACGAAGTAAATCAAACTCTGGAAGATTTTGGGCCCATGCTAGAGGCTCCATCTCTACAATACACAGAACATACTGGTTCGTGCACAATCTTTTCTCACAACAGTATGCTCTCCGAGTTTGAGATAGAACAAATCTTCAAGAAATCTTTGGAAACATTAGGCGGAACAATTCCCTCAGAAGATTCTATTGAATCTTGCTGGAGAAAAGAAGCAAACGCAGAAGCTTCCCAGGCATTTAACACATGGTTCACACAAGAAGCTCGCGAACAAAGAATGCTCTCAAAACTTGAAGACGCTGTCGCATGGACCAGATTCAAATCAGTCACTTTCCCTAACGAAGACTACACCACATATCTAAGAGCAAAAGAGATGATCAGAGGAACAATCCGCAGATTACTAAACAGATTGTGCGCAGCTCAAGATGCCCTTGATGAAGACGCAGGCAAAGTATTCGGAGAAATGGACCTTCCCGCAGTCGTACAAATGATGTCAACAGGGCAACCAAGACAAGATGTCTTCAAACGTGATGAATACCTCAAAAGTAGCTACGCATGGAGCATAGTTTTAGACGCAAGTGCAAGCATGAGAGTCAAAGGCGAATACGGTAGAGCCCTAGCAATCTGTGTTGCAGAAGCCGCAAAAGAACTGCTAAAAGACCCCACTTCATGGTCTTTCTATGCGTTCAGCGACCAACTTTATGTCCTCAAAGACGCAACCGAAGCATACTCACGAAGAGTAAGAGCCCGAATTGGTGGACTAAAGTTTGGCGGTTTAACTTACATGCCTGATGCGCTTCATGTCGCAGGCGAAACTCTTGCAAAAAGGTTTGATGAACAAAAGTTTTTGATAGTTATTTCAGACGGTTGGCCATACGGATATAAAGGAATGCCAGTTGCACTGTCGGAAAGCATCACTGCACTGGAAAGAAGAGGCATAATGGTGATTGGAGTTGGACTGGAAACAGGCAGAATGGAGAACTTCTTTAGACGAAGCGCTGCAGTGTATGAACAACGTGATCTCATAAAGAAATTCGCAAATCTGTATGTACAAATGTCAGAAGCTGCTCTTGAAGGCTAAAAAACACAAAAACCAAGTTTTCGTCAGTCTATTCGTTGCTACTAATATGAATGTGAACTTTAGGCAGTAAACGTGTGCATTACTAAAAATCTCAGAAAAAAAGCTAGTTTTCAACAATGAACTGCTATTAGGAGACTAATATGTCGCACAAACGTGTGAACAAAATAAGTGTTGATTGGATTTTGAGAAAAAATGTTTGTCGCAAAATGTAAATAGAGATGTTATGTGGGGCATACAAGGGAAATTTTTGTCATGAATTCGAATTTTCCTCCTAGTTCGTCCCCGTTTTTCTTGTGTAGCACGATTTTTTCTGGGATTTCTTCGCGCAAATAGGCTATGTAAATTACGTTTTCTCCTAGACCTAGTCTTTTGAGGTCTTCGATGTCGTTTCTGATTTTTTCTAGTCGGGCACTTTTGTTTTTTAGTTCTTCGATGGCGTCAAAAAGAATTTGGGCTTCTCCATGTTTTTCTTTAGAGAGCATTATGTCATTGAATTGAATCCAACCTGACTTTGCTCCTTTTTTTCCTTTCCCTTTTTTATTGCCTTTGTTTTTGTCTTTGCTTTTGGTTTCTTTGGGTGCACCTTGAAGACCAGACAAGGCTTTGAACCATTCTTCGTCTCCATGTTCTGATTTGTTATCTCGTAAAATGGAGCCTAATCGTTCGCCATATTCTTCGCTTGCAGTCTTGCAAAAACTAATCTCTTCTTCAATGTTTTCGCTAAGCTCTTTTAGGGAATAGAAAGTTCGTATCTCTGTTACCATATTGTTCACCGCCTAGAAGCACTGGCTGATTATGTGCTCACGTTATTCAAGTTTGATTAATTACAAGTAGTCTAGCTGATTGTCTGATACCTAATAATTTGTATGTAACATGATGCTACACACAGTGCAAATCAAGTGTTAGGGTTTTTGTTGAGGTGCAGTCCATTTTTTTGTGTGCATCTGAAAAAACTGTTGTATGCTTGATACTTGCCAAGCAACTAGTGCAATCGAGAGGTATAGTGAAAAGCCAACTAATTGACTGGTCAGGCTAGGAGTTGCCCAAAACCAGCTTGTGGCGCCGCTATAGTGGTATCCAGCAACAAACCATGCAAGAAACACGTCGATTATGGGGTCTGCTATTTTTGAAAGGTTTGAAGGCAAGCTGACGAAATGGGAGTTAAAGCATATTATGAAGTAGATGGGGATGTTGATTAGTATGTCAAAGATTGTGAGTCCCCAAAAGATGCCATAGGTTTCCATAAAGTTTCTGACAAGGATGTTTCCTTCTTCGATTGGGGCGTTGATGAATATCAGTGTAGCGAGGTAGTCTAGCAAAATGAAGCCGAACAGAAGGGCGGCTCGTTTTAGCCACAGGTTGTTTTTTGGAATTAGATATTTTCGGTAGCGTAGGAGTTTTTTGTTGTTAGCGTCCATTTTTATGAATTCCTAATATGTATTATATCTTATGCTTTAAGATAACTATTTCGTTGAAAGGGGAAAAACACCAGACAGAGGCGGTTTGGATAACACAGGTCGTGACTAGGAGTAGACCTGTTTTCACGAGCGTGTGTGTCTGCGCAAATATGCACGCATATAGAAAAGTCGGAAAGCTTAGAAATATCGTATAAATGAGACAGAAAAGCACAGATATTGACGTTAGATTCGAATTCTAAATATGAATATGGAGTATTGATTCAGAGTTCATATTCATACGTCTTAAATGTTCAGCAAACCACATTCGAATTCAGACATGAATTAAACTCAGGTTGGATTTAGGTGGAAACGCTAAAACAAAAACCCCAAAACTCAGGAAGACTATACGGCGAGAACGCTCCCGTGTGGAAGCTTCTGAAAAAAGAAAGAAAACCTTTTGATTTTCTTGCAGACATCGAAAAAACATTTCTCCAATTTGACCTCTCACGAAACGAAATCAGAGTGTACCTTTACCTAGCAAGATCAGGAATACAAAAAGCAAGAGACATTTCAGACGCCCTTTCGCTTCACAGAACAGAAACATATAGAATCCTAAGAGACTTGGAGAAAAGAGCCCTCTTGTCGTGTATACTAGAGAAACCCTTGAAGTTCACGGCAGTGCCTTTTTCAGATGCATATGACATTCTTGTGAAAACCAAAAAGTTGAATGTGCAAATTCTGGAAAGAAAAAAGCAGGAGCTAGTTGACCTTTGGGCATCTATTCCTCAGCACAAAGCAGAACAAGAAACTAAAGAAATTTTCCAGATACTTGAAGGAGAAGAACAACTCATAATTAAAGCCAATGAAATTGTTGATAGAACAAAAAAAGAAATCTGCGTACTAGCTCCAGACATGGAGCTTCTGCGGCTCTACCATTCTGGACTAACAGACAATCTAGAGAAGCTTTCCAAAAAGAAAGTAAAGGTTCTGCTTATAACAAACAGTTCACCAAAAAGCCGCTTTATCACAGAAAAGATGGAGCTAAATAACGTCAAATACGTGCCAATAAAATCAGATGAACTACCAAGTTTCATACTCTCTGACCATCAGGAACTTTTGTTCTCAATAAAAAAGGGCAACGACCAACAAGACTCAAGCATGCGAAGAAAGAAAGAAAAAACCTCGTTCCTTTGGACAAACTACAACACATTCATCAAATCATTAAATCTGCTCTTCGCAAACCTGTGGAATCCAGAAAAAGCGTTAGACACCAAGTTATTCAAAGAAATGGTTGTCAGCAAAAAGACATAACATTGTTTTTTTAGAAAAAATGCTAGTTATGTTTCGGTGCAGGTGACATTCGCCAAGACAAAGATGCCGCGCATATCATAGACCTGCGCTGAAACTAGCATTGAATCATCTATCGTTTGTGTTTCTGCAACGAAAGATATTGCGTATGTACCGTTTCCGTAGTCTGTGATACTTGGCGAGACTACGGGCACCCATTCTTGTGTTGACAACTCTCCATTATACTCGTAATACAAGGCGATACTGGATGCTAAGGCAGCTTCTTGCTCATTGAAGACATTGCAGGTTACGTTTACCTGCTTAAGTGTTCCTTCTAATTTGCTGTAGGTTCCTTGTACATCAAGTCCTGTGGTTATATTGGTCGCATGCTCAAATTGAAGCTCTGATTTTGCGTCAGTGAAAAACAGGGTGTAGTTTGCGTATGCACTAGAAACTCCAGTTCCATCAGAGCCCCAGGACAACAGTATTCCTGACTGGTAAGACGCAGAATCCAATACACTAAACAGGGCAACACATTTTCCAAAATATGACTGGTTCGCCAGAAACGAAACATATGTATCAAGATTTGTTGCCAAAACCTCGTTTGCTCCTCCAACAGAAACGTTAACAAGAGCACTTGTCACCGTGTTTTTCAAACCCAACTTTGTAGCCAAAACATGACTGTTCAAAGTGGTTGCTGACCGCGTTTCACTTACTCTTCCAGCTTCAAAAACACTGTAGACCACAGAAATAATCAACAAAGAAATGACTAACGCGCTGATGACTAGAGTTTGCCCCGAGTTTCTGCGACCACGAAAAGTTTTCTTCATAAGGGTTAGCTGACCTCCGCCAACTGTAACTGAACAATATAGACCGCATAATCTGCGCTTGAACTTGCACAAACATAGTTAACGGCAACAATTTCGTCGTTTACTGGGCTACCATTGGAAACAAAAACATCATTCAAACAAACCATACTCGAATCAAATACAGTGAGATTAAACCACAAGCTCACAGGCAACATAGATTGGACACAATTCTTCAGCAATGTCCAGTTGCCGCATTCTATAGTGCTGGATAGCATTGCGTTGCTGTCCAACGAAATTAGCACCTGTGTGCCTTGTGAATATAAAGTGCTGTAATGGGTCTGCTCAGCTCCAAGTTGAGATGGAACTAACGCTATAGTTGAAAGTATCAGAAGCGACGCAAACAGGGCTTCTATGATGCGTATCTGTCCACGTTGGTCATCTTTTAATCTCACAGACTTGGACCTCCACACTGCACGTTAAACCGATAGAACACCCCACCTATGGTCACCACATAGTTGAAAGAGAAACAATCTGCATCTTCAAAGTTGGCACCCATCTCCAAGGGAACCTGCGGATACGTAGTCCATTCTACAAAAAAATCTGAATCATTCCAACCTGTTACAACCAAAACGTTTGGACTCAAATCCAAAAAGTCTGTAACAGAGTATGTCTCGTTTGACGTTGAAATTAAAGCCGAATGGTAGTCGTATGAAAACTCGTATGCTGACTCCAAAGACAAACCAGAAACATTTGGGTCCACTTGCAAAGTGTTGTTCAGAGGACTCAAGTCTAGAAAAGTGTTGGTTGATAAAGGCTCCGAAGACAGGTGACCAAAAACGTATACTCCTCGGGCAGTTAATCTTGCGTCGTAAGGTGAGCGCGCAAAAACGATTAGTAATGCGGTTCCGTTGGAGTCGTTGGGAACAACCATTTCAACAGTTCCTTGTCCGCTACTTGAGGTACTGGAAGTGGCGTTGCCAAGAAAGTTGTTTGCAACAAGATAGCACTGTAAACTAGATGCTACTGGCGCTTGTTCTCGGCTAACAGAAACGTTAAACGAGTATGTAGTTGAACCTGCCACAGTTACATTTGAGTCTAAACTTATTGAGACATCCATTATTTGCGAAAAAGAGAACCTGAGAGCAACTGTGTCTAATCTCACAGAGTCAAACATCTCAAAATAATTTAGAGCATACACGTTTTGGCTGTTAAGCCTAGATACCTTGTCTACGTCAAGCTCGTAACTAAATGAGTCTGCAGTAGCTAAACCAAAAACCTCTGGAGTTACGCTCTGGTTTTGACCCCAACCCTCAGGGCTCCCAGAATTCACTAAGATGTACTCAACTATCTTGCGCAAGTATTCCTCCTCGTTTACATCCTGCAAACCACTTATGTAAGGCGCAACTATCCGAGTGGTCGCAGCCATAGACAGAACCACCACAAGGACAATCAGGATACAAGCGAAGAAAGTGTCAATTGAAGTCGCTGGCATCACTAGTTCACCTCGTCAATTCTAGATTAAATCACTCCAAAGAGTCCAGATAAGAGGTCTTGAGAAAGAATAAGCGACACATAAGCGGTTACAGCCAAAATAGCCGAATATTTTAGGCCTGCAGCTAAGTTTCCTTCACTGATTTTTCCCATAAATAACCCTGAAATCCAGCATTGGAAAATTATTCCCATAGACAAAATTCCAGTTTCTTCTGACATTGCCGCAGACACGATTTGGTACCCATTTGAGCTTGCAAAGTCATTTAAGATATACATTGTCACGGTTACGATAGACGTTGTTAATGCTATGAGTACGCTCCAAACAAAAGCCAATATAACATATGGTTTAAGCAGCGCTCGCTTGTTAATTTGAGATTCAAGCTCTTTTTCACTGTACTCAGAAAGCAACTCTAACGAACGCACCGAGCCTCCGCCAACTTCGATGGTTTCAACCATCATCATGAAATTTACAAGAACAGGCCAACTGCTTATTTTTTGCTTAAGGTTTCCAAAAATCTCTTTTAACGAAACCCCCCACTCGATTTGGCTGCGAATCAAAACTAAAAACTGGGAGAAATGCCCATAATCTCTACGTTTTGTTGCGTGAATTATACTCTTTTCAGGCGAAATCCCAGTTTTTTGGGATTCTGTAATGTCCCTAAGAAAACTTGGTAAAGAAGATTCAGCATTGTAGTTTACCCTTGAAACCATGTAGTACTGTATAGCACCAGGCAAAACTCCCACTGTGAGACAGATGGTCAGTACAAGAGAAAAACCAACAGAGTTTGCTAACTCAGATAATGCTGGAACAAAAACAAAAGCCACCAGTAGTGCACAAACGACAGCCAAGCAAATCAGCGTTTTTTTGTATATTGTTTGTAGGTTGAGCATTGTGCTTTTGTGCATGTTGTTAGCAACAAGCAGGAATATGAAGGAAATCATGGGCACTACAAGAAATGAAAGAATAAACGTGAGAAAAGGCGATGACTCAAGGTATACTCCTGTTACGTCTTCTATTGATGAAGATGAAGAAAGCAAAGAGTACAAGATGTAAATGCAAAGGATTAGTATCAGCATAACTGAGTAGCTTTCAACTACGGTAGCAATTTTTTCGGTTGAGCGCGTCATTTCCTTATTTCTTAACTCAAAGATTACTCGCAGCTTGCTTTGCATGTAATCGCTTATTTTACCTCCACTTTTTATGGATGAAATGAATCCGCCCAGAAAATCGCGGTACGCCTTTGAACCCGTTTGCTCAGTTATATCATACATGGCACTCAAGGGGTCTTTTCCCAAAACCTCAACTTGCCGGATAACCTCTTCAGCTTCTTGTTGAAACCGCGGCAAAAGATTCATCTTCCGCAGCCGTTTCCAACTATCATACAAAGAAACGCCGCTAGTAGCCATCAAAGCAAAAAGCATGACCACAAAAGGCAGTTCACGGTCTATCTCTTCCTTCTTTTCGCTAGTCTCCTTAGCTATTTTATTAATGAAATTACGGAAAAAACCCTGTGATTGCTGCATTTTAAACTACCCATCCTGCGTCTTGTTCAAGAAATTCCTCTGCAACCAAACGTGGATTCTTGTGATAACGACTCAAAACAACGCTTACACTTCGAAAGTCACGTATGCCTCGCTCAACCATTGCCAGCAATATCTGTTTTCTTTTTTCCAGTTCCTCATACAACACTTCAATAGAAACATCAATTTCTTTAGCAATCCGCGACAAAAGATAACTTCCTTCAAGCTCATCTTGAAAGGTATCCATCGAAGGGTTCCACCGAAAAACATCATGAAGAGTGTCAGCGTCTTTTATTTCTGCAATTCGCGCGAACTTTCTGTTTGCAAACCTGCGTTTCGAGTTGTCTAGAAATGTGGGGGCTTTTACGCGTTTGGCGATTATCATGCAGTTCATTAGCGGCAGTATCGAAGGGGGTATGTTCATTGGCGGCTGGGTTAGACGTTTGAGTGTTGTTTCGACGTCTTCAGCATGTGTTGTACAAAGACCCCCGTGCCCTGTTGCCAGAGATTGAAACAGCACGTATGCCTCGTCACCTCTGATTTCGCCTACGAGAATCATGTCTGGACGGTGCCTAACAGAGGATTTAATCAAATCATATAACGTGATTTCGCCTTGCCGCTCTGTTCCAAATCCGGGTCGCGCAATTGTTGAGGTCCAGTTTTCGTGAGTTAAGTTGATTTCCGCAACTTCTTCGATAGATATCATCTTGTATTCAGGGTTTGTTAGACATGCAATCGCGTTTAGGGCAGTTGTTTTTCCTGCTCCTGTGGCTCCAGCAATCATAACCGACATTTTATGGTCCATTAGGAGCCAAAGGTAAGCAGCTATTGTTTCGTCGATGGTTTCGTTTTCTATTAAATCAATTATTGTGAGCGGGTCTTCCCGGAACTTTCGTATAGTGAAACTGGTTCCAGCAGGAGTAGCTTCTCTGCCAAAAGTGACAGCCAAACGATGTTTTTTCGGCAAAGTTAAGTCAACAATCGGATAAGCTATGCTGACGTGTTTACCTGCGCGGTGAACTATCTTCATGACAAAGTCGTCGAGCTCTTCAGCTTCAGGGTAGATAACATTGGTTTTTATGTTCTCAAACTTTCTGTGCCACAAATAAATCGGCTTGTTAACTCCAGTGCAGCTGATGTCTTCAACATTAGGATCATACATGAAAGGGTCAATTTTGCCATACCCGACCATGTCGCGCTCAAGATAATAACTAATCTTGCGAAATCCAATCTCGCCTAGGTCACCAATGGCTTTTTGATGTTTCTCAAGTATGTCAGGAATCTGCCTGTTGAATGATTCAACCAGAGTTTCTTCTGGGTCAGGAGCCTTTAACTCGTAACCTAGAATGTTTTTTAGCCGCTTGAAAGCGTCTCGTTCCTCGGGCGACAACAACAATTCATCAACAATATAGAGATACTCTGCATTTTCGTTGCTTTGAACAATAGAAGCGTACGCGAAAGGAGGATTCAACGGGTAGGTCTCCAGTTCAGTGTAGCCTTCAGGAGTTCCTCCACGCAGAAGACTTAAGTCGCCTAACAAATCTTCGGGCGAAATTTTTTCAGTAACTTCGGCATTTTTGTTCTTCTTTTTACCAATTTTCATGTTCCTGACTCCTGTGATAAATTCAAACAAACTGTGGTTCCTTGGAGTTGACATTCAAGTTCCGCAAAACCGTAACCGCTAGTGTATACTCCAGAAGCATAGACTATTCCAGGCACAAACACGGTGAGGCTGCTTTGATCGGGAGTGTTTCCTAAGCCGCCTTCAATCCAAGCAGTTGAAGAGTCGTTTCTAAGTTGTATCCAGTACTGTTTTTGGTTGAGACTAGCAGGCATAGATATTTTCAGAGATACCGTTGAGTTGTTTGTGGCGGTTGTCGAGATAAGCTCGCAGCTTTCTGCAGCCACATGTTCTAGCAGGTTTTTTAGTTGCTCTACTTCAATGTCCTGTTTCATTGAGACAGCAAAAGCACTGAATGCACAAATCAACAATGTACCAATTATGCTTATGGCAAAAAAGGTGTAAACGTAGCTAGGGATTATGGAGGGCATGGTTTATCGTAGCCCCCGTTCGATTGCCGTGTTGCATACAACCAACTCTACGTTGATTATTGTGCCGTTCACGTTGCTTGAGATTGGAACACAAACTTGAGCATCTTGCGAGCTCAAAGCAACGTGCACAGTCAATGATTCTGGTGAATAAGATAGATTGTAGCTGTTAACGCTAGCTGCTGTGTTAATGCAGCAAATTTTTAGCGGAAGATTCCCCATTAGTTCGATGTTCTGGGAGGAATTCAGGTTCACAACGTATATGCGCACGTTGTTGATGGGCTTGCCGTCTTGAGTTCCTCCAGCGATTGCAGAAACAATTGGGCGGTAACGAAGCACAATTTCAGGGTGCTCTTCTCCTTGTTCGATGTAAAGTTGCGTCATTACAGCGCCGCTTTTGTTTTCGACAACTTGGCTTGTGCCCTGCAAATAAAGTCCAGTCTCGGCTGAACTGGAGTAGGGCAGCTCGTAGATGACTTCGCCAATCGAAGAATTGAAGATACATTCAGAGAAGGTGCCGTCTGTAATGTTTATGCTTAACAGGTTCTCGGAAGGCTCAGTTTTCAGGGTTCCAGCGCAGTCGTTGAATTCGCAAGTTTTGGATGACCCTGGTTGCCAAAGAACATACTGTATTGTCTGTTCTAGCAGGTTCATGTTCTGTTTTGCGGATGAAATGTTGAGCACTTGGCTGTTAGAGTTTACTTTGGAAACTGCGAAGTAGTATGTAACTGAGGTTACAGCGAACAGTGAAGCAAACAACATAAGAAAGGTCATTGGAATTGCTAAAGCCTTTTTTGATGCGTGAAATTTTGTGGCTCTTTGGTTAAGGCGTTTTTTTATCATTTTTTCCAACCCTTCTTTTCTTATGTGAGATGGTTTTGGTTTGCTGGTGGTCATTCTCTTGGTTTTTCTCCTTGTGTTATCGTGTTATGTGAAAGAGCAATCTCTTTGCATGAAACGATAAGATGGTTTGTACGTATATCGTCACTACATATTGAAAATCAAAAAAAGAAAGAGAGATTGGATGTTGCCATCCAATTAGGACATTTTTATCCTGTGGCTTGAACGTTGCACTCTTTGTAGTACATTGCTTGCGATGTGTGAATGGTCATACCGACGGTTAAGCCGATGTCATTCACTGAGATGCTGTCTGGGCTGGTTATGTATACTATGATGCTGTATCCTGATTGTACCGTGATGTCATTAGTAGCGTTATAAAAAACAAACGCAGTTTGGTCGATTGTGATTTCTCCCAGATCGCTCATGGTTGCGTTGTATTCTAAGTCGCCAGATATTGACTCGTCAGTTACGTTGTAATAGACGTTGCCCCAAGCTGATTCTTGTCCTCGGACGCTTATCTTGTCGATGACTAGGTCTCTACCGCCAGTGTTGATCATCAAGAATGCTGCCTGTGATGTTTCGTCGCCGTCGTGCCATACGTGCTGTTTTGTTATGTGCACGGATTCTTCTTGGACACGTGTACTGGTGACGTTGATTGCGAAGTATGATACTACACCTGCGAGCAGAACTGAAACTACCAGTATGATCAGCGTTGTTACTACTGTGCTTAAAGCCAAACGATTTCTTCGTAAGTCCCTCATTTTTTATCTCCAAAAACGAGCTACGCCAAAAAATGATATGATAATTTGTGCGTACAAAAAAGTACACATGCTAAACTAACATGAAATAGGGGGGACAAAAAGGGGTTCCCCCAAAAAAAGAAAGGGGAAGTTTTAGGTTATTGCTTGAACGTTTGATTCTCTGTAATACATTGCCTGTGCGGTGAATATTTCGATGCTTACGGTTAGACCGATGTCGTTGATTGAAATGCTGTCTGGGTTTTCGATGTAGATTAGCATTGTGTAACCCGATTTGAGAATCAGGTCGTCTGTAGCGACTGTAAAGTTGTAATTGACACCGTCTATTCCGACTGTAGTGTTTGTGCCATCTCGTGAGAAACTTTCTACATAATCTAGGTCTGCTGATATTGTGTCTGTTGTTCTAACGTAGTTAACGAATTTGTCTGTCGATGAAGAGTTCCAGTCACATTCTTGACCTCGAACGCTTATCTTGTCGATGACTAAGTCCCTTCCACCCGTGTTGATTATCATTAAGCTGGCAAGAGCCCTGTTGGCACCGTTGTGCCATACGTGATGCTTTGTTATGTGTACTGATTCTTCTTGAACTCGTGTGCTGGTGACGTTGATAGCGAAGTAGGATACTACTCCGGCGAGCAGGACTGAAATTACAAGTATGATCAGCGTTGTTACTACTGTGCTCA
>JAOZIF010000025.1 GCA_026014495.1 Candidatus Bathyarchaeum sp. | reverse complement strand
ATGGCTTCCTTGCTGATATTCCCTTGTAGTTTTTGAAAAATTTATCCATGAAGTAGATAGGCCTTAAACCCATTTCTTCGTCAAAATAAAAAGGAAAGTCTTTTGGTGGTTTCTTTATCCACTCGACTTCCCTTTGATAAACCGCATGTACTTTTTGACCGACGATCTCCTTCCCCTTGTCGATTGCTTTCAGATAGTCAATGACGTAGTTCATTTTTTCCCGCCGAAAGCAAACTTCAATATTTCCTCGCTTGCGTCAACAGATTTTTCATCGGGAAGGATATCTGTAAGTTGCCGGATGATGCTTGAATGGTTTTTGACCATTGTGTTGTATATCTCAACCTCTGGCGACTTCTTTGTTCCCCATTGGTTTTCTCCGTTTTGGTATTCGCTGATGACCCCTTTTTCGTTGATGGTGTTTTGCAGTTCTTCAAGCTGTACCGTCATAAAAGCGGCGTTTTGAAGTAGCGACACCACGGTGTCTTTTCTATCTTTTGGAATGTCCCTGAATATCTTGCTAAGTCGAAGAAACTCTTTCTTTGTTTTTTCTGCTTTTGTCAAAACTTTGGATGTTGCCATAATTATCGCCCCCTTTTGACTACACCGTCATTATATTTTTATCGGTCAGTTTTTTTTTCTTCCACCCCCCAACGGTCCCCTTACCCCTATGGGTGTGTTAACTACGGGGGGGTCTATGTGCTGTATGTGTTGGTATAACTACGTTTCGCAACGTGTAATTTTAACCATTGTACATACCCCACCACTTCTTTATAAGTTCTATCTGCTTGTCCTTGTCTTTTCTTTCTTCGTCTGTCCTGACTCTCCTGATACATTCTTCCATCGAGGTGTTGATGTGTATGAGTTCTCCATTAAGTCTTTTGCTTAGCTGTTCCCTTTCCTTCTTGTTCGGTAGTCCTGCCACCACCCATATGGTTTCCGCATCCACTTCTCGCTTTGCTGTCAGGTCATATAGTAGATCCCTTAACCTTAGCGCCGTATCAAGTAGACTGTCTGATGTCTCCGTCTTGCCCTGCATACTGATAGCCTGTTTGATTAAGTCTAAGTCTATCACCATGTCACCATCATTCATGCGACTGTTTACATATGTAGTCTTGCCTGACCCTGGACTACCCCATACTATACAGACCTTGTTAGTGACTGGTACTACTTGACCATTGTCGTCGAACCTATACCCATTCGATACTGGCGGTTCTTTCCTTTTCTTGTTGCTCTCTATGACTTTCTTTCGAATGTCCTCCCTGTGTTTCTCGAAGTGACAGTTCCGACATACGCTTACCAGGTTATCCTCTCCAACCGCAATGTCCTTGTTGTCGATGTTGCCACGGTTTAAGTGTATGATGTGGTGGACTTCCTCTGCTGGTTCTCCGCAATAGACACATAGGTAGTTGTCTCTACGAAGTATATAACCTCTAACCCTTTGCCATTCTTCAGAACGATAAAACTTCTTTGCAAAATCTCTGGCCATTTAATCACCTACACATAATACACAGCGAACAGTCTGCCCATAACTAAATGCCAATTCCTCTTTTTTTATCGCTTAATTCATTCAGCTTTTTTGCAACCTCATGGATATGTGCTTTTGTTTCAATCGTAAATGGTTCTAATTTGATGCCTATGTTGAGTGGGTGAGAAATCATCATTTTTCTTTTGCTGAAGCAATAGCACTTACCAAACAGATTTATTTGTAACCATGATTCAACGAATAGGTTCCCGT
>JAOZIF010000109.1 GCA_026014495.1 Candidatus Bathyarchaeum sp. | reverse complement strand
GCTTGGAATAAACTATTTTGACACCGCAAAACTAGACGGCGACAGCGAAGAAAAGCTCGGAGAAGCCCTGAAGGATGTGCGTGATTCGTGTGTTTTGGCTACTAAGACTGCTTCGCGAACAAAAAGTGAGTCTTTGGATGACTTTAAGAGTAGTTTACGGTGTTTGCAAACTGATCGTTTGGATTTGATTCAGCTTCATGGCGTAGATGACATTAAAATTCTCCAGAAAGCAATGGGCTTGGGGGGCTCGTTGGAGATGTGCAGAAAGGCTCGTTCTGAGGGGTTGGTGGATTTTATTGGGATTACTGGTCATAAGCCTCGGGTGTTGATGGAGGCTATCAAAACTAACGAGTTTGACACGGTTTTGGTTCCGATTAATGTGATAACCCGACAAGCGCTAGAAGAGCTGGTTCCCCTTGCTAAAGACCTAAACGTTGGCGTAATTGCCATGAAGCCCTTGATGGCAAAAACTTCTAGGCTCATTACATGTTTGTATCAGCCTTCCCTTTCGTTGTTGTCTGATCAACCCGAGCTGAAAAATTACCTTGGACCCGATATCCCTTCGCGGGTTCATAATGCCCTTGATTACGTTTTAGACCAAGAAGTTTCTGTAACCATAACAGGATTCAAATCAGTAGAGGAAGTAGAAACCGCCGCCCAAGTAGGAAACAACTATCAACCCTTGTCAACTGAAGAAAAATCCCGCTTTGAAGTAAAATTTGACCAACCTTACTGTCGGGACTGCGACCTGTGTTTGCCTTGCCCAGAAAACTTGGACATTGGTGCAATTCTTCGGTTCAAGACCCTATACGACACTTATGGTTTGAAGAATTGGGCAAAAAAGCTGTATAATGGGCTTCCAGTAAAGGCAACAAGTTGCAACAAATGTGGGGTTTGTGAGGCAAAATGTCCATACAACTTACCTGTTGTTTCAATGATTAAGCAAAGTGAGAACGATTTAAAGAGTTAGTTTCATAAGCCGTGTGTTCCCTTTTGTGTTTGTAGCGGCAACTGGAGACCTGAAAGTAAAGATGGTTGTAGGTCAAATTCTAGGTTTAGCGTATTTGGTTTTGCATCCTTCCCAGCTAAAGCATCTGATAATCAAACACACTCGCTACAAACACCGCAACCAAACCAAACGCAAATGGATCGAATGGCAAAAATACAACAGTTCCAGAATTGAAGCCGCCCTCAAAGCCCACGGCGCAGAATCCCTTGTGCGACCCTTTAACGTAGCAAGAATAGAAACGATTACTGACATGGTTCAGCCCCTCGGCAAAGGACTGCAAATCTTAGACGTAGGAGGCGGCGACGGATTAATCGGCGAACATCTTTGGAAAATGGACAATAACATTGCAACAATAGATTTGCCAACAGTTTCAGCACAGTCTCATAAACGAGAGTTTTTGTCCGCTGTAACTGGAGATGCAGAAGAACTGCCCTTCAAAACAAACAGTTTCGATGTGGTATTAGCCTCAGAAATCGTGGAACACCTATGGAACCCAAACAGTTTCTTGAATGACGCTTACAAAATCTTGAAAACTGGAGGCCATTTAATCATCTCCACCCCTGACGGGGTTGACGGTTTGCGTTATGATTCTCATAAACACTACTACACCATTGAAAGTCTGGAAAAATTGCTTACATCAAAATTCAGTTTAACCCAAGTAAAACGGTTAACTGATGTGGGAACTCCAACTCCCACAATTATTGTTATGTTCCAAAAAATTTAGAAAATTTTTCGA
>JAOZIF010000055.1 GCA_026014495.1 Candidatus Bathyarchaeum sp. | reverse complement strand
GTCGTGGTCAATAAACAAGCCAAGCATGTTGTCGCCTAAAACCCACTCTTTGTGGTATTTCATGATGCTTTTTTTGCATTCTTCGACAAAGGCTTCTTCGCCTACTCGCGCGATGAGTTCTTTCTTGTTTTTTGCTCCAAGAGTTTTCTCCACTTCTAACTCAACGGGTAAGCCTTGTGTGTCCCATCCTGCCCAGAATGAAATGTAGTAGTTTTGCATTGTTTTGAGGCGGTAATGAAAGTCTTTTATGACTCTGCCTCGGGCATGACCAACATGTGGGATGCCGTTCATTGTTGGTGGACCCTCAACGTAGCCTAGCATACCAACGTTGTTTTTTTGTCGGATTTCTGCAAGGGTTTTGAGGGTTTTGTTTTTTTCCCAAAATGCACGAACTTCAGCTTCAAGCTCGAGCGGGCTATAGTTTTGGGTTAACGAAAGTTTAGAATTAGGCTTGAATTTCGCGGTCACCGCTCATCCACGACACCAGATTAAACCCTTGAATGACCAACCATAGATATAAAGCTTAAGCAGTCGGACTCTACGTTTCAGATTAATGTAAGTATGAACTTTAATTACCAAACTTGTGCAGTGCAAAAAAATCAGAAAAAAAGTTAGTTTTCAACAATGAACTGCTATTAGTATACAACTACCTATGTGTACACCTAGATTTTTTACTAATAACTTTTTAGAGTTTTTACTGTGTATTCGCACTGCAATCAATTGGTTCAATTTTTGTCCAGTACTCATAAGGAAGATAATTACTGAATATTCTTTCTGCTCCACGTTTATTATCTGGTAAATTGTCAAAGACTGGCTTTTTATTTTCTATTTCAATTATGTGAACAAATTCATGGATTAAAACCCAGCAAAATCCTGTTGTATATTTGTCTGGGGATATGCCTTCATTTCCAAGGAAAACGGGATACTTTTTTCCATACCATTCTAATAAATTACCCGTTAATGCAATAGCGTAATTACATTTATCCAATTGTTTCTGCAATTTTTTATCGGGAAATATTTGTTCGATTCCTTCAAAAATTGGATTAATGTAGCCTTTCTTCTTGAGTCGTTTTGATGGTGTAGACATTAGAATACCTGCTTTGTCCGGATGTAATCCAATAAATTTGCCCTTATGTGAATCAGATGCTCCAATACTTTTCAATTGTGAGACATTTTCTGCTCCCCCTAATTCATCAACTTTTTTTCTAGTTATTTCGTTTATTTTTTCAATTTCCTCAGAAGTTAATTCAATGATTACAATTTTTGGAATTCGAGGTAAAACATCCTGTTCTCTTGCCGTTTGAATCAGTATCGATAATTTCGGATGTTCAGCAAACCATCGCATAGTTTATTCTATTTTTGATTATCTAATAAAAGTTAACTAAAACAATTTTAGCACTTGAAATAGGCGACCCGTTATAATAGTGTAAGAATACAAGAAAGTTTTAAAAACAAAATTGATGTAACGGTGTAAATGGATTCAAATGGCAGAAAATGAAGGAAAAACTGAAAAAGTTTCAACAACTTTTACCACTTCTTATTCTGTGAAACCCTTAACCCAGAGTGATAAGTGGAACCTTGTCAAAAGATTCTTGTTTTATTTTGTTTCGTCTTTTGTTGCAGTAGGTTCTGTTTTTTATTTTTCATTTTCTCTTATAGATGCTTTTCCAGATTATGTACCAATTTCCACAGCAGATTCTTTGCTTGAGATTATGATTCAAACCAATGGAATTCTCTTAGGGTTTGTAGGTATTATCTTTGCTCAAATGCTTTCTTCAGTAATGAGTCAACAAACTGCACTTTACGAAAAATTATTTGAAAATCCTGAGGAAGCAAATAACAGAGCAGAATCTTTGAAATATCTCACTCTTAGACAAAATTCACTGTCGCTAGTTGCAGTTTCAACATTTTTTTGTTTAATTTTCTCAATCTTTAGTTCTATGGCATATATTGCTAGAAATTCTCAATATGACCCTACAGACACATGGGCAACTTTTGGGTTTCTTTTCGTTCCTTTACTTTTTACCATTGTGGCCATATTATTGTTGATTCTTGCTTTCACAGTTTTACCCTCAACTCCAAAATTGGAAGAAAAGAAAACAGAATAATCACTAACCCTTTTTAGGGTTCAATTAGCTATCTCCCCATACTTTCTCATGAGCTTCATCTATGTTGCCTTTGTTGAGTGTTAGTGCTACCATAAAACTGATGAATTCAAAGTCGTTACAATCAATTCTTCCTGTTTTATCCTCTGGATATTGAAGATACCAGTGTCCTTCACCATCTGTGTAAACTACGAGACCATTTTTTGTTTCAATTGCATTTTTTCTTGACATTTCCTCGCCGTTTTCATTAACAAAAACCATTATCTTTTCACCCCCTCAGAACTAGAAGTCGTCTTTAACTTTGTTGTATGCCTTAAGTAAAAATGGGTTTATTTTTGAGGAATGATTCTTTGTTATTGACGCAAGAAAAGGTATTCCTTTGCGAGATAGACGAAATTGATTATTCCTTATTGCTATTCGAATAATCTGGTTAATTTGTTTTTTATTGATTTTTTCATATTCACTTATTTGTTCTAGTGTTTTGTTTGCATAATCAAAAGTGGGAGCGGATTCTAAGTCTCGGAGTAAACAATCAAATAAACGGTCAGAAAATTGATTAGCTTTTAAAACTTCGATAATTTTATGACAAGTACGTTTGGGTCTATCTACATCCAATTTACATGCTTGGATTTTGTTAATGAACCCGTATGGTGCTATATCAACCTTCAAGGGTACAATCAACTTATCCAACGCAAAAGCCATTCCAGTTTCTTGGTCACACCATTCTGATTCACAAAAACTGTGTGTCAATATGGGCAAAAAAACATCACATTTTTTCAGGTTTTTACTTATTTCCATTTGCCAATCACAAAGAGGTGGTATGTCATCATGAGCCAGAAAAACTGACAAACCATATCCTTCTAATATTAGTTTAATTCGTCCAGCGAGGATTTTGTCATCATTAGAATAGCTGACAAAAACTAGAATTTTTCCTAATTCATATTCATCAACAGAAATGTGTTTTTTTTTTTCTTCTTCGGTGAGGTTTGTTGATGTCATTTAAATCAGCTCTTACAATTCTAATTATTCTTTCTTGATTTAACTTTTTTTAAAATAGTGATAAATTGGTTCAAATTTGACAAGTTGATTTGAAAACTCTTATGAAAGTGTTAAATTCAGTTTCATTCCTCTCTCCTCTTCCATCAAGTTCTATCTGTCAAACATATTTAATTCAAAATCCCTAAGAATAAATTAAAATGGCAAAATCAACAAAAAGAAAAACAATTAACTAACCAACAAACAATACACACCATTTAGTTTACAATTATCATTTGTACCAGTCTAGGCTTTGTTCTATGTATGTTATGAAGCTGTTGAAGAAGTCTTTTGCGTCTTCGGCTAGGCTTGTTTTTGTTATGGCTTGTTTTGCTTGTTTTGCGTACCGTTTTGATGCTTGTTTGGCGTTGTCTAGTCCGCCGCTTTCTTTTAGTATTTGTCTGGCTAGGTCTTTTTCTCCGTAACTCAGGAACTGTTTGCCAAGTATGCATTTGAGGGCTTCAGCTTTCTTTTGGTCTTTTGAGGTTAGGGCATAGATTATGTGTAGTGGCTTTTTGTTTTTGGAAATGTCAAGGCATGTTGACCTGCCGTATTCTTCTTTTTTGGCGAAGCTGTCTATGATGTCGTCTTGGATGTCAAAGGAGTAGCCCATGTTTTCTGCGGCTTCACCTAGAAGTGAAAGGTCTGCTTCTGGGGCATCACCCAAAATAGCGCCTGTAAGCAATGTAACTTTGAAGAGTGAAGCTGCCCTTTTGCTTGCCATAACAGTCCACTCTTCCACAGACACGTCTTTTTGTTCAAAGAGCAAATCAAGAATTTGGCTCTCGTTAACTGCACGGTAACCCTCACTGGTCAAAAGCAACACTCTGCCAACGTTTTCTTCTGAAAAACCAGACTCCATCAAGGCACGAACACCCAAAGCATACGCAATATTTGCCGCAAACACTGCAGCTCCGTCCCCAAACCTGCCATCGTATGGGCTATAGCTGTTCGTGAACTTTTTGTGCAAGGTGCTTGCGCCTCTTCGAGTGTCGTCCATGTCCACCAAGTCATCGTGTATTAGTATAGCGTGACGATACAGCTCAACTCCGACACACGCCTTTAGGATGTTCTCGTCAACATTGCCAACATAGCCCTTGTACGTAAGCAAAGTGCTACACGAAGCCAACCGCTTGCCCTTACGGAGCACAAACTCTTTGATGTCACCGTAAACTTTTCCAATAAATGGATGATAAACCTCAGCTTCTTTTACTGCTTCAGCCAAAAACGCTTCAAGACGTTCCTCGATTACCTCACCGTACTCGTCTAAAGTTTGTTCCCAACTCATAATTTACACAACCAAAAAACTCAACACATCCAACATCAAGATTGCACATTTTTTGTCTTTTTCTTGTGACGGCTATCCAGCTCCTCAAATATGCTGTTGAGGCTGTAACCTTTTTGCGCAAACGAAACCAGTATATGAAAGATTACGTCAGCAGCTTCTAACGTAGCCTCTTTAGGGTCACCAGATTTTACTGCCAAAATAAGCTCAGTTGCCTCTTCGCCGACCTTTTGAAGCACAGCATCCTCGCCTTTAGCGGTTAAACGCGAAACATACGACTCCTCGCTGGGACTACGAATACGCTCATGAATAACCTCAAAGAGCCTCTCAAGCATCCGAGCATCAACCTTTACATTTTCTTCTGGTTTTAAGGGCTTGTAGAAGCACGTTTCCTCTCCAGTGTGACAAACCACACCTACCTGCTGAGCCTTAAACAGTATCGCGTCATTGTCACAATCCAAAAACGCGTTCTCAACCAAAGAGTAGTGCTTGGATTCTTCGCCTTTCATCCAGATTCTGCCCTTTGTTCGGCTCCAGTAATGCATCCTGCCACTAGACAAAGTCAAACGCAAAGCTTCTTTGTTCATGTAAGCCTGCATCAACACACTATCAGTTGACGCGTCTTGAACAACAACAGGAACAAGACCGTCTCCTTTCTCAAAATTGACTTTCGCCACGAAATCGTCAATCTCTTTTGTGCTAAGCTTCATTTTTCATCCTCCACTTTAAACCAGACGCATCGGCACTCCTTTTTCTGAGAGGTACCTCTTAACTTCTCCCACAGAATACTGACCCCTATGAAAAATAGACGCAGCCAAAGCAGCATCCGCCTCACCCACAGTCAACACATCAAAAATGTGCTCCAAGTTACCCGCACCACCACTCGCAATAACTGGAAGATTCGTAGCCTTACTCATCTCCCGCGTTAACTCTAGGTCGTAGCCTGTCTGAACCCCATCACAGTCCATGCTAGTCGGCAAAAGCTCTCCAGCGCCCAACTCTTTAACCTGCTTTGCCCACGCTAAGGCGTCTATTCCTGTGGGTTGTCTTCCGCCCATTAGGTAAACTTCCCACCAGCACTTACCATTACACGTTTCCACAACAGTTTTGTCTGAAACATAATCGTCCACGTAAACGCGCTTCGCATCTATAGCAACAACAATACACTGGCTACCAAAAATAGAAGCAGACGCCTCCACAAGCTTTGGATTATTCACCGCTGCAGTGTTCACAGAAACCTTGTCCGCGCCACTAGAAAGGGCATTTTGTATGTCAGTGATATTTCTGATGCCACCACCAACCGTAAAAGGAATAGAAATCGTGTCCGCAGTCCGCTTTACAACCTCTAATGTTGTGTCCCGCTTCTCGTGAGAGGCAGTTATATCCAAAAAAACCACCTCATCAGCGCCCTGCTCTTCATAGTCTGCGGCAAGCTCAGCGGGGTCACCTTCCACCTTCAGGTTTACGAACTGAACACCCTTTACTACCTGACCATTCATAACATCAAGACAGGGAATTATTCGTTTAGCTAACATTTTTAACAGCCTCCAACGCTTGTTTTACAGTAAACTTTTTTTCATAAATTGCAGTCCCAACAACAACTCCCGCAGCCCCAGTTTTTGTTAACGCAACCAAATCCTCAATCCTAGCAACGCCCCCAGACGCAACAACCGGAACACTAACAGACTCTACTAATTGCTTTGTTTTTTCTGTTTGCGGTCCTTCCAATGTTCCATCCACACTAATTGGAGTAAAAATCAAGGCACCAACGCCTATACGGTCAAAAGTTTTGGCAAACTCCAAGTAACCCAACTCAGACTTGTTTGTCCAGCCGTGAACTGCAACTTTTCCATCCTTCTCGTCAATACCCACAACAACATGCTCTGAACCGTAAACTTTCACCGCCTCTTTGACCAAACCGGGATTTTTTACTGCAGCAGTCCCAAAAATTACACGATAAACACCAAGCTTCAAAAGCTCATCCGCCTTCTCTAAGCTCCGTATTCCGCCGCCAACCTCAACCTTAACTTTCACGTTTTCTACAATTCGCTTTATTGCGTCTGTGTTCTGCCCAGACCCTAACGCAGCATCCAAATCAACCACATGAATAAGCTCCGCCCCGTCATGTTCCAGAATCTGAGCCGCCTCCAGTGGGTCCTCATAGTAAACCTTGTTTTTATTTGGGTCTCCACGAAAAAGCCGAACACACTTTCCGCCCAAAATGTCCACAGCAGGAATAACAATCATTCTAAATCACCTCTTCACTATGTTCACAAAATTTTTCAGCATAATTAATCCTGTTTTGCTGCTTTTCTCAGGGTGAAACTGAGTTGCAAAAAGATTCTTTTTCGCAACCATTGACGCAAACTTAACCCCATAATCTGTGGTTGTCACTACAACAGTTGGGTCTGCGGGCTGAGGATAATATGAGTGAACAAAATACACGTAAGAACCTTCTTTAACGCCATCAAGCAACGGGTGAGACCGCGCAAAGTTTATGGTGTTCCATCCCATCTGAGGCGTCTTCACAGAATCAGGCAACTTAACGACCTCACCAGAGATGAAATCTAGTCCTTTAACTGAACCGCCTTCACTACTTTTTGTGAAAAGAAGCTGAAGCCCCAAACAGACCCCAAGAATTGGCTTGCCGCTCTTCATTGCCTGCGCTACAACATCAGCTATTGGCTCCATGTTCTTAACTGCAGGAGCAAACGCTCCAACACCCGGAAGAACAATGGCATCAGACCCGCGTAAATCTGCTGGGTTATGTGTAACTTGGACCGTGGCTCCCGACTTTTCAAGCCCTTTGCGGATGCTTCTTAGGTTTCCCACGCCATAGTTCACAACTGCCACTTGAGGTATTGCTAAAGAACCCCCTTTGCGCTTGGAACCTGATCTCCGATTCTTGGCTCAACTGTGAATGCCTGCCTCAAAGCAAGCGCTAACGCCTTTACCGCAGCCTCTACTTTGTGGTGCTCGTTACTACCATACAAAACAGTTACATGGATGTTGGCTTTGGCGGCTTGAGCTAGCGACTCAAAGAAGTGCTCTATGTCCTCGGTTTTCAGATCTTCAATTTGGGTTTGCATGATTCTAAGGTTTAGTATACAGTATGGTCTTCCGCCTAGGTCTACTGTAGCTCTTGCTAAGGACTCATCCATAGGAACATATGCAGAACCGAACCGTTTGATGCCTTTGCCCTTGTTTGTTGCCTTGTTTAGTGCCTCGCCCAGCACCAAAGCTACATCTTCGCTTATGTGATGCGTTAGGTCTCCCGTTGCTTTGACATTCAAGTCAAATAGTCCATGCTTAGCTAGCGTCAATAGCATGTGATCCAAAAACTTGATGCCTGTTTTGACATCTGCGTTTCCTTTTCCATCGACGTCTAGCTCCAAGGTTATGTCTACTTCTTTGGTTTTTCTTTTAGCATTTACTTTTCTCATCTCAAAGAGTTCCTCCCAAACTTGTAAACAGGTATGGAATATCATTCACGTCAGTTACTACTGCGTCAGCTCCATGTTTACTGTATTGAGTAAAAAGCGTATTTGAATCCTCTGACGATGATACAACACCCACAAAGTACAGGTTTTCAAGTCCCATAGCTTTTGCGTTCTCAACAAGTATTGCGTCTGCGATGCCGTCTCCTACATAAACCACCCCAACCCCACGGTCAACAGTTTTCTTTATCAACTCAACAAATAGTGTGGGGTCGGGTTTTCCAAGTTTTTCCATTTCAGCCTCAGATTTGAGCAAGTCTCCAAGGAAAACGGATTGCGTTTGGTCAAAGTATCTTGTGTAACTGTATTTTTCTAGGATGTACATACCTTGGGGTCTAGGTCTTCCAGAGTATATTCCAAATTTGCCAAACTGGCTACGAAGCAGGCTCATTGTCTTTTTTGTTGGAATAAACTCTTCTATGTCCAGAAGGCTTGAATCAAACTTGAAAAAAGCGGGCATATCATATATTTTGGTGAATAATTCTTTGCCCAGATACGTCTCCTCAAACAATCGCTTCAACAAATCAGGCTTCTCAAGGTCATAAGGAATCAACCATCTAACTAGCATCTCTTTATCTTCTACAACCTCAGGGTCAACACCTACAAGAGATGTTTCAATCGGTTTTTGTTTCTCAAGGCTTGCTTGCGCTAAAAACAAGTCCAAGCCAACAATTTTATCGTCCTTTAAGTTTGAAAGGGCAGTTGCGCTGATTCCATATCGTCTAAGAAAGTCACCAACCTTTGTTAGGTTCTGAATCAACTCTTGAACATTTGAGAACTGAATGCCACCAAACTGTTTTTTGAACTCTTCAAGAACATTTTTTTGTTCAAGATTTCGCAACACAATACTTAGGTAGTAATTGATTAGGGCGTATGATAGCTTCCAGTCGTTATTATACAGTCCAGTGTCCTTGAATTTCTGAATATCTCGCAAGGTCACTAGCTTTCCTTTTTCTCCTGTAAGACCAAGCAAATCTAAGAAGTAGTAATCAACAACGTTTCGTATTGTCTGTCTGTATGACTGGCTAGTTTGAGCAAGCACACCATCGAAATCAAAGATTAGCTTTTTTATCCCACGAAGAGTCTTCTCAGAGCCTGCCCTAACGTATATCTGCCGTTCGTTGTTTAGCAACCTGTAAGACATATAGTTTCTACTCCTCCAGTGACGCCTTTAGAGCTGAAATGAAGGCTTGGTTCATGTTTCGGGTTCCAACAGTGACCCGTATGCAATTTTCTAACAAAGGCAATTGTCCTCTGTCTTTTACTAACACATTGCGTTTTTCTAGTTGTTCAGTTAAGGTTGCAGAGGAGAGATTGGCTGCGGTTACTTTGAAGAGGATAAAGTTGGCGTCTGAAGGGTAAGGTTTCAATCCATCGATTTGCTTTAGGTTTTCCATTAGCCATTCCCGTTCATTGACTACAAGGTCTAATTGTTCTTTGAAGTAATTCCAGTTCTGCAGAGCCAAAGCGACGGTTTGTTGAGTCACAGAATTCACATTGAATGGTCCAACAACTCTTTGGACATAGTTTATGACTTGTTTGCTTGAAACAAGATAACCAAGGCGAAGCCCAGCTAAACCGAACGCCTTCGAAAAGCTTCGCAATACTGCAAGGTTATCATAATCTGGTATCCAGTCGATGACCGAACCTGAAGCGAAGTCCACGTATGCTTCATCTACAACCACTATGCCCTTGAATTCATTCAAGAGTCGTTTGATGTCTGATTCTCGAAACTGGTTGCCTGTGGGATTGTTTGGAGAACAAACGAAAAGCAGTCGCGTCTGCTTGTCTACCTTATTGAGTATGGCGTCAACATCCAAACTAAAGTCTTCTTTGAGCATAACCGTGACTTCCTTGCCCCCATACAACTCCGCAAAGAAAGTATACATTGGAAATGTTGGCTCAGCAACCATTACCTTCGAGCCTTTTCGGACAAACACTTTCATTAGCAAATCCATGACTTCGTCTGCACCATTCGCCACAGCAACCTCAGATGGGCTCAATCCCAGAAAATCGGAGATAGCCTTAACTGCTAAACTACCGCGAGGTGGAGGATATGCGCGAACGTCAACGCGTTGGCAGGCATCAAGCAACAGTTTTTTGACAGGTTCACTTGACACAGCAAAGTTCTCGTTCAGATTCATCTTAACTAGTTGGTTGTCAGGTTTTTGCTCAAGGATGGTTTTAACTTCGTAGCATGAAATGTCTAGAACTTCCTTTTGAACCAGTTTTTTGATGTTCATTTTTGTTGCTCCTCTCTAATTGAGACTGCTCTTGCGTGGGCATCAAAGCCCTCCATTTCTGCGACTGTTACTGCAGTTTCTTTTAGGCTACTATAGCCGTCCCTTGTGCACTGCAGAAAATTCATTGTTTTAACAAAGTCTAGGCTGGAGAGTCCTGAGTAAATTTTTGCGTAACCTGCCGTGGGTAGGACATGATTTAGTCCCGACGAGTAGTCGCCAAATGATACTGGCGAGTAGCTACCCAAAAAGACTGCCCCCGCATTTTTGATATTACTGAATACTTCCTCTGGGGCTTTTGTTTGTATTTGCAGGTGCTCTGGAGCTATCATGTTCGATAGTTCTGTTGCCTCTTTGATGTTTTGCACTGTTACTATCAGTCCTCCTTTTTGCAGGGAAGAGTTGATTATGTCTATTCTAGAGAGCGTTTTAAGCTGGTTGTTGATTTCATTTTGGACGTTTGTCGCTAAAGTTTTTGATGTTGATAATAGAATTGCCCATGCTTGTGGGTCGTGTTCTGCTTGGGCAAGAAGGTCTGCGGCTATATATGATGCGTTGGCAGTTTCGTCTGCAATTATTAGGACTTCGCTTGGTCCAGCAGGAACGTCTATTGCAACGTCTCTGTTTACTTCTATCTTTGCGGCGGTTACGTAAACGTTTCCTGGTCCTACAATTTTATCAACAGATTGTACAGTACCTGTACCGTACGCCATAGCAGCTATCGCCTGAGCTCCCCCAACCCGATAAAACTCGCTCACACCAGCAATGTCCGCCGCAACCAAAAGAGCAGGATTAACATTTCCACTCTTTGAAGGAGGAGAACAAACAACTACCTTTTCAACCCCAGCCACCCTTGCGGGGATAGCACACATGAGTACAGAAGAAGGGTATGACGCTTTTCCTCCTGGAGCATAAACTCCAACAGAAGCTAAGGGTCTGCTCACCTGCCCTAAAGTTACGCCTTCTGCTAGTTGCGTTGTCCATTTGGCTCTGAGCTGTTCTTTGTGGAAGCTTGCGATATTATCAGCGGCTTTTTGCAAGGCGCTAATTTGTTTTTTGCTCAGCTTCGTGTATGCGTCCTTGATTTCTTTGTTTGTAACCTTCAGCTTTGTTGAAGCTAAACGTACATTATCAAATCTTTCAGTGTAACGCAATAGGGCTAAGTCGCCTTCTTCTTTAACATCACATATTATCTGTCTGACTGCAGAAACAATCGATGAAATGTCAGCTTTTCCCCTGTTTAGGAGCAAGTTAAGCTCTTTTTCTTTGAAGTCTTTAGACGATACAATTCTCATCTGCTCAAACCTCCCCTTGAAGCTTAGTTTGCAATTCACTAATTTCCTTCTCGAAAGTTCGGTACGCAATCTTGTTACACGCTAATCTGCACGTTGACTCAAGTATAGTCCCAATTATTCTTAACTTGTTTTTTCGTAGTGTCTCGCCGCTTGATGTTATATCAACAATCATCTGAGCCAGACCCAGTTTAGGCGCAAGCTCCGCTGTTCCGCTGACTTCAAGAACTTCCACCTGCTTTCCTAGTCGCTCAAAGTATTTTCTTGTGATGTTTGGAAATTCTGTTGCAACTCTTGTCAAGGCAGGCACATCGGTTACTGTTTTGATTTGTGATTTTTCGGGCACCGCAACTACTAGTGTTGCGTTCCCAAAGTTTAGGTCCAGCAATTCAAGAACGTCTGCTTCTCGTTCTAGGATTAGGTCGTGTCCAGTTACTCCGAGGTCTACGGCGCCGTAGTGCACATAGACTGGTATGTCGTTGGCTCGGGCAAATATTGCCTCGTATCGTGGGTCAGATGTTTTGGAAACGTATGTTCTTTCTTCTTCTAGTATTGTTATGCCTGCACGTGCCAGCGCATCCATTGTTGGCTGTTTTATGCGCCCCTTATTTGGTACTGCGATGCGAATTTTCTTTTTCATTTACATTGACCCCCGATGGTTCGCAGGAACGTTTTGAATTCCACAGTTTGTGATGCAGCATTTTTTATGTCATAAACGGTAATTGACGCATCAAGAGATGAATCGACACAAACAACGTAATCTGCCTCAGTTAGTTTTCCATACTCTATTGTCTTTTCGAGGCTTCTTTTTGTTACTTCCAACGAAGCAATAGCCCCTGCTTCACGAAGAGCCGTAACCGCTTCTACTGCAGCTTTTCCTAGTTTGGACGTTACAATGACCTTGGTTTTTGTGTTATTTTGGATTTCAAAGCCCTGTGCAGTTAGAGCTTGGAGCAGTTTCCCGATTTCCAACGCGAAACCTATTGAGGGCAACTTAAGATTTCCAAATTTTTCGATAAAGTTGTCGTATCTTCCTCCGCTGCCGATTGGAAGACCCAAATTTGGAACCGATGCCTCAAAAACCATTCCAGTGTAGTATTCAATCTTTTTTGTTAACGAAAAATCGAAGAAAACAACATCGGCCATCCCGTAAGCTTTCAATGCCTCCTGAAGCGCGGTTAGGCTCTGTATCTGCTTGTTTACTTTATCATACTTTGAACCACTTAACGAAACTGAAGAGACCTCACTTAACCGTCTACAACTGGAAAGCTCAATGAATACATCTCTGAGGCTTGATGGAAAACTGTTCTGATCCATGAACTTTTTTAGCCCCACAGAGTCTCTGCACGCCAGCAGACCCTGAACAGAGGTTTTTTGCTGGTCAGTTAATCCTGCCGCATTTAGCAAGTCTTTTAGTAGGCTGGCGTGACCTAAGTCGATTCTTACGTCATCTAAGCCCACCTGCCTAAGGGACGATACAAGTAACGCTAGTATTTCGGCATCAGCCTCAGGGGTGTTGAATCCGACAAGTTCAACTCCTGCTTGGCAGAATTCTCGTTCTCGTTTTAGGTATGATTGGCTGTATCTGAAAACGTTGTTTACGTAGAATAAACGGATTGGCTCGGGTGTGGACTGCATTCTGGTTGTTACGATTCTGGCTACGGGTGCAGTCATTTCGGCTCTTAGTGCTAAAAGTTTGCCGTCAAAGTCTTGAAACTTGAACATGGCGTCAACAAGTTCTGAGCCTACGCCTGTGGATAGGGTTTCGACGAATTCTATTGTGGGTGAGCGGACTTCGTTGTAGTTCCATAGTTCAAAGTTTTTTCGTAGTTGGTTTTCGATGTAGGTGTATTGTTTGACTTCGTTAGGCAGAACGTCCCGTGTTCCTTTTGGGGTGTGTAGGCGTGTGAAGGTTATTCCTCCTGGTCATCTTTCAATCCTCAGTGGGTAATTTGTGGGTTGAAACCCATATTCCGCACATCTTATATAAAGGTTTC
>JAOZIF010000105.1 GCA_026014495.1 Candidatus Bathyarchaeum sp. | reverse complement strand
TCGTGCAGTTTTGCGTCCAACAATTTTACTTTGACTCCTCGTATTGGCTCATCAGAAAGGGGACCGTTTTTGGCTGCCCATCTGAAACCTGAGTTAACGGTTTCTTTTACTTCTCGAAGATATTGAACACCTTTAGTTAAGTCTACCAGAATGTTTCTGTGCTCTTCTAAAGCCCAAACGTTCTTTGCTTCTTGAGCAGACCAAGCTGCTTCCGCTCGCAGGGTCTCACCGATTCGTTTGTTTCCCATTGCTTCAAACAGTGCACCCTTCTCCATCAAATCAACAACAGTTTGATCAAGAGGCTCCACTTGTAGCCAGAATCTGCTGTGCTTGTTGGGACTCTTTGCCATTGCAACCACACCTTCGGTAGCTGCTGTTTCCCTGTAGACAACAAGTGGCTGAGACGTTAGAATTTCTAATCCTCCACCAGTTTGTTTGAGGAACTTGACGGCTATTTCAAGGTGAAGTTCACCCATTCCGCTGAGCAGATATTCGCCAGTTTCTTTGTTAATCTTTGTTACAAGGTTTGGGTCATCAATTGCTAATCGGTCCATTAACTCGATTAGGCGCGGCAAGTCACGTGGATATTTGGGTTCAATAGCGATTGTGATGACTGGCTCAGAAACATATTGTATGTTCTCGAATGGAACCATCCCATCTTTTTGTTCAACACTAATGAGAGTTTCTCCTGCTCGTGCAAGGTCCATTCCCAACACTGCAGCTATGTTTCCAGCGCCTATTTTGCCAACAACTTCTCGGAAGGCACCCATATACATGGAGACCTGTTGAACACGGTAATCCTTCTTTGCGCCAACCAGAAAAACTCGGTCACCCTCGTTAACGCAACCTGAAAAGATGCGGCCAGTAGCAACTAGGCCCGCATGTGGGTCCATCATTGCTGAGGTTAAACACATTACAGTGGGTCCATTCTCGTCACAGTTAATCATGGCTTTTCCAATCTCAGAATCTGCTTCGCCCTTCCAGACTTTTGGAACACGATACTTCTGGGCAACTATCGGATTTGGAAGATTCTTGACAGCCATGTCCAGTATTGCAGTGTGCAAAGGAACTATTTCTGCAAGTTTTTCTTCAGTTCCATTCTGGTATGCATCCACAACGTCGCTGAATTTTATTCCAGCCTTCTGGGCCATCTCAAGCGTGAAGCCCCATTTGTGCAGCGCAGAGCCAAAGGCTACTGTTCCTTGAGTGGGGTCAACTTTCCATTCATTTTTAACTTCTTTTTCTCCATATATTGAAATCAGGTTGTTGAAGTCCCTGATTATTCGCAGAAGTTTTGTTTGCATCTGGTCTGCGTTTAGTTTAAGTTCTTTAATCAAGCGGTCAACTTTGTTGATGAATAGAACGGGTTTCACTCGCTCGTTAAGAGCTTGTCGGGTAACTGTTTCTGTTTGAACCATTACTTCTTCGACGGCGTCTACTACTACGACTGCTCCGTCGATTGCTCTTAGGGCACGTGTTACTTTTCCTGTGAAGTCTACGTGTCCAGGCGTGTCGATTAGGTTGACGACGTGTGATGTGCCGTCGACCTCGTGTAGGAGGGAAATGTTTGCTGTTTTAATTGTGATTCCACGTTTTTGTTCTTCTTCAAGATAGTCAAGGGCTCTTGCTGCTCCTGCGATTTTAGGGGACAAAAGTCCTGCTTCAGCAAGCAGCGAGTCAGACATGGTTGTTTTACCATGGTCGATGTGGGCAATTATGCCTATATCCCTGATGTCTTCTTTTTTATTCATGAGCTTTACAAGATCGCTCGTCTGCCTAAATTTGGGCACCTTATATATTCTCCTGATTGTTAATGGATAGCATGCTAGATTAAAAGCTAACCTATTAACCTTACTCAAATTTTGTCCTATTGTGTTTTTGTTGCATTCTTAGAAATCGGGTTTTTAGCAAAGTCATGAAAATGTGTTTGTGCTCCAAAAAATCTGTGTAGACATACTTATGTGAGGTATTTAGTTAGAATTCATAAAGGGTTTATTTTCAAACAAACTTTTCAGTTGATATGGAACCAAATTATTTCTTCTTTCTGATTCTACCCCTAGCCATATTGGTGTTCTTTCTTGTAGGTGTAGTTATTTATAATTCCCGAAAGGAAGAAGATGATTACGAAAAGCAAGAAAAGAAGCTAAGGCAACAATTGCTTTCAGGTAAAATTGACAGAAAAAAGTTTACAAACTTCACAAGCAGAGTAAAATATGTGAAACATTTCAACAGCGAATCAAAGAAGCTTCTTGCTTTATTATCTGACGAAAAAATTGATGAAGAAACGTATGGTCGATTAATGCAAGTGCTTGAATCATCGTTCAAAAATAGGCTTGATAAACTCGAAGAGACCACAAACAGTGGTGACTTGAAAAAGCCTTTTGAGGCATCTAAGTTTTGATGCATCGAAAGACAAAAGAGTCATCTGTGTAACTCCTTTTGTGAAGAGTTGAGTGCACAGTGAACATCGAAACACAGAGCAGTTTCAAGCATAAAATGGTTGAATTAAAGGCAAGAGTTGACGACCACGATTTTTTGAAAAAAAAGTTGACTGAATTAGGAGCGCAATATACTGGAATTTTTCAGCAAACTGACTTGTATTTTGTGGTTCCCGAAGGAAGATTAAAGCTAAGAGAAGTAGAAGGTCAAAGTGCTGCAGAGTTGATTTATTATGAGCGGGAAAACATTGCTGGACCAAAGCAGGATGATGCTTTTTTGCTTAGGATTCAAGAAGCACAAGAGCTGAAGGATGTTCTTAAGAAGATACTAAAGCCGCTTATTGTCATAAACAAGGTTAGAGAGATTTATCAGCTTAAAGGAACCCAGATTCATTTGGACACGGTCAAGTCGCTTGGCAAATTTGTTGAATTTGAAAGACAAACAGGTGACAAACCAAGCATGGTTAAACGAGACCAGCAGGTTCTAGAAGAACTAAGAAAAACACTGGAAATATCTGCAAACAATCTTGAAACACTCTCATACAGCGACCTCGCCGAGGCACAATTGTAAAAAAAGCTGTTTTTTTGGTGTACTAATGCTTGTGTGAACTTTTTTAGCAAATGTGTGCTGTGCAAAATTTTTCAGAAAAAAAGTTAGTTTTCAACAATGTACCTCTATTAGCAGACTAATATGTCGCACAGAAATGTGAATCAGTTAAGAGCTTTTTGGGCTTTCACAAAAAGGCTGGTTTATCGGATAAAAATAGAAATTCTATTTTGACCAATAAAAATGGAAAGTTAAGCAATAAATTAAATGTAACCCCTGCGTTTATCTCTCTGTTCATCCCTTTTTAATTTGAACGTAATATATAAAACAAAAATAACAAGAATTACTCCAATAGCAAGTAAAACAATAGAAATTATTTGATTTTTATCCCAAAGCCAAAGACTAAGAAGTAAAACAAAAGCAACTAAAGCAGATTCACCAGTTAATTGTAGGCTAGTTGACATTTAAAATACCACTAATGTGAGTTATTTATTCCAGAAACTATAAAGATTTTGTCAAACATATAAAAGAAATCGAACTTAATCTAAATTAGTTGTTTAAAATTATGAATTCTGAAGCAAAAAATAACTTCTGTTTTTCAGAGTAAAATCTTGTTTTCAACAATGTTTCTCTATTTGGTGCCAATATGAATGTGGATTCATGGATGTTTCTTATTGGTGAAGGAAACTATTCATGTTTGGGCTTTACTTATAATAGTCACTAAAGCACCTTAATGGTTTACGAGTTAATAGTTTGAAGAGGGACTAAGGGCGCAATGAAGGCATTTAGTTTTGTTCACGCTGCTGATTTGCATTTGGGGTATGCGCAGTACAATTTGGATGTGCGACGCAAAGACTTCAATAACGTTTTTGGCGAGTTGGCGGACAAAACAATCGAGTTAGCGCCAGATTTTATGATACTTGCAGGAGACATCTTTGAGCATGCACGCCCATCAAACTCCACTCTGGAAGCTGCGATAAGCAATTTTCGCAGGCTAAAAGACGCGGGGATACCTGTTCTTGCTGTTGATGGCTCTCACGATTCTGCACCTAACATGATAACAAGCACGATTCTTAATCCACTAGACAGTGCAGGACTGATTTGGTATTTGCCTCGTCATGAGGGTGCATGCTGGAGAAACGAGAACTGCTACGTTTATGGCATCCCCAATTTTCGAACTGCACGAAAAACCCAAGAAGAATTGCCATTGTTTCTGAAAAAAAACAAGCCCGCACCTGACCCGTCACTGTTTAATGTTCTTGTTTTTCACATGGCTTTGGATATTCCTGCAATTAAGCCCCCAAAAATGGAGGCAGAAGCGGGACTAGAAAGTCTTCCAGAAGGCTTTGACTATTATGCGGGAGGACATATTCACAAGCCGTATCAGTCAAAGTTCAAGAACGGCTTTCTGTCGTATAGCGGCGGCACAGAAACCGCAAGCTATGATGAAGCAAAAATCAAGAAAGGCTTTTACCACGTTCAGGTCAGCAAAACTGGCAAACCAAAACTTGAACGCATAAACTTGGACACTCCACGCAGGTTCATCGTGCTAGAGCAAACATACACTGGTTTAACGCCCTCAAAAATAACAGAAGCAGCCGTGCAGTTGGTTAAAGACAACGATGAACCAGAAGCAATTATAGTTCCTGTCATCAAAGGAGTGCTACCTGCAGAGGCTGGACGCGGCGAAATTGACCTTGCAAAAATAAGAAGTGCAAGCAAAAAGGCTCTTCTTGTTCATCCTGTTCTGCGGCTTAGAGAAACAGAAATTTCTGAGGAAATAATCCGCTCCATCTTTGGCGGAGACATAAAAGACCTGAAAACAAAGGCTTTCGAGTATTTCTTTGAAATCTTCAAGGAAAACTACAACCGCGAAGAAAGCGAAAAAATCGCCCGTCTAGCACTTGATTTGATAGCGCCACTGGTGGATAAGCGAGAAATTAAAGTGAAAGAGAAGCTGGAGGAGTTTCTTTGAAGCTTGAATCCATGCAGTTAGAGAACATCAGGTCGCACGTCAAAACAGTTGTGCCTTTTGGTGAAGGCTTCAACTGTCTAGTTGGGGGTGTAGGGCAAGGAAAGTCAACTGTTTTGTATGCTCTTGATTTTGTTCTTTTTGGAGACCCATTAGGCAGAAGCTACGATTATCTGCTCAGAGAAGACGCAGAAAACGGAAAGGTAACAGCAGTTTTTGTTCACAATAACACAAAATACAAGATTCAACGTGTCCTCCAAAGAAAAGCAAACGGCATCAGCCAAGATGTTGACCACCTCAAGTTTTATCGAGACGGCAAAATGGTTGCAGGCAACAAAAACGATGCAGTTACCGAGGAACTAAAAGCGCTAACTGGACTGGACAAAAACATTTTCCGAGAAGTCATTTGGGTGCGCCAAGAGTACCTCAAAGAACTTTTAGACATAACTCCTCGGCAACGCCAAACAAAACTGGATAAGCTGTTTGGGCTTTCCGACTACAACGTTGCATGGAGCGGTTTGCACCAGTTTGAAAGAGAATATGAAATCGAAAAAAGTGTCCTTGAACGGGACGCAGACGTGATTCGCATCAACAAACTTGACGGCGACTACAACAAAGCGGCTGAAGAAAGCCTTGCTGTTGCAAGTCAACTTGAAACTATGAACAAAAAAGTTGCAAAAACACAAACAATTCTCAAAGAGGCAACTGCCACTCTTGAAAGCCTCGAAGAGCTGCGAAAAACAACAGAGGCATTACAAAGAAAAAAGATTCAGATTCAAACAAACATCGCCAACATCAAAAGAAGGACAACAGAACTTTTAGACCAAAAACAAACAAACAAGAGGCGCCTTGATGAATCAAACAAGCTTTTGGAACAGCTTGAAAAACAAAAAAGCTCACACCAAAAAGCGCTCCAAGAAGCAGGATTAGGCTCAGATAAAACGTTTGAAGAACTAAAGAACCACATTTTTGGTCTCGAAGAGCAAATCCGAACTATCGGCGGCGAACAAGAAGCAATAAAAAGAGAAATGAAAGCGTCCATGAACACAATTGCAGGCATAATAACCGAAAGCAAGTGTCCCCGATGCCTTCAAGACCTCACTGGCGACTACAAAGAAAGCCTCAAGAAAAACATGCAAAAAGAACAAGCAGAAAACAAAAAAAGGCTAACAGAACTGCAAAAAGACTTTGACAAACTAAACAGCCGCCACAGCATCGTCGATGATGCGGTCTCGAATCTCCAGCAGATTATTCCCCGAATAGCAGACACCAAAAAGCAGGTGACAGAAAAACAGGAATTAACTACCAAAATTTCTGAGCAACTTGAAGAGGCACAACAAGAAGAAACTATGCTCCAAAAGCAGCTTGACGAAACTCGGGACGAAATATCCAAGTTTGATGTTACGAAACTTGAGTGCGCACGAAAACTACGTGACAATGCTTTCACAAAGCACTCTGAAGCTAAACACGAGTTAGAGAATTTATTGCGCCAAAAAAAGGATCTTGCTTTACGTGTAGATGAACTAAAAGAAAGGTTAGATAATGCTCAAAGCAAGATTGAACGAAAAGAGAAGATAAACAAGCTTCTTGGAATCATAGATGGCATACGGGTTGCATACAGGAGCATCCAGCCTAAACTTAGAAAAGAATTCATCACGTACCTGCAGATCACAGTTCAACAAACACTAGACAACCTAGTCGGAGACACAGGACCCACATTAAACATTAAAATCGACGAAACATACTCGCCAACAGTATCCAGCGAAGAAGGCTACGAACGAGAAGTCACAAACCTTTCAGGCGGAGAACGCACACTACTCGCATTTGCTTACCGCATAGGACTAGGACAACTAATCATGCAATCCAGAACAGGTCACGGACTTTACATGCTTTTGCTTGATGAACCAACAGAAAGTCTGGGAAGAGAAGACGGCTCCGTGGACCGATTGGCTGAAGCAGTGAGTCGCTTAAAGTCTATCGAGCAAATAATCGCTGTAACGCACAATGAAGCTTTCGCAGAAAAAGCAGAGCATGTAATACGTGTAGAAAAAGAGATGGGAGCAAGCCAAATTTACGTAGAAAAATAACAAGGACGGAGTAATGTTCTTCCGTAACGCATAAAACTAAAGAAAAATAACAATTAATAGGAGAATATATGATGAAAAAAAATGCATCATATATAATTTGTTTAGCAGTTCTTTTTGGCATGATATTTCCGGCATGCGTGTTAGCTGAGATTTCAGTGGGCGTAACAAAAGGTGACGTGATAGAGTATCAGGTAACCTGCACGGGAAACGTTCCAGACGAACACAACGTAGACAGTGCAAAAATTGAAGTTACTGGAGTTGACGGAACACAAATTGACATCAAACTCACATCGACATACCCTAATGGAACACAGACAACAGACACCACAACCCTGAACCTTCAAACAGGACAAATCGGAGACTCATTCATCATCCCCGCAAACCTGAGTAACACAGACACATTCATAGAACAAACCGAAGGCACCATAACAATCAGCGCAGTTGAAGAAAGAACATACGCAGACGCAAAACGGACAGTTGTAACTGCAACCACAACACACAACATGTTCTACTGGGACCAAGCCACAGGCTTTCTACTTGAAGCAACCTCAACATATTCAGACTTCACCATCACTACAAAAGCAGAAAACACAAACATCTGGCAAAGTCAAGCCTTTGGGATAGACCCAATTTTCCCTATTGTATTGCTTGCTGTAACAATAGGCGCTGTTTTAGCAATCTTACTTAAAACAAGAAAATAGGAAAATATCGTCCTGTTTTTTCTCATTCATCAGAAACTTCAACAGTAACCGGAAGAGGAGGCGCCGTGGAAGCCAAAGCCCAGCCAATCCATGCCACCACAATAAGAACCGCATAGACTATTATTACAATGGGAATAATTAGTGCCCATTCGCTTACGCTTTTTTCCAAGAAAACTGCATCTTGTGGAGTCAAGAAGAGCAGCCAAAAATAGCCAACCATGCCAAGTAATGCTAACGCGAAGAGCAGTGCACCTAAAGACCTGTTTCTCAACTGTTTTTCGCCTCAAACATAAGAGGCTTAACTCCCTTTGCACTTAAAACTTTCGAGATACCGTGCCTTTGTAGAGCAAGGTATTTTGTGAAGTTGCTTGTTTTTTGACACAGTTATTGGGAAAAAGCTTAATTATACCAAAAGATACACTGTGTAAAAAATTACACAACGACATACAAATGAGGGAAACCAATTGAGCAACATACTAAAACAAGCCACAAACACAAAAACAATAGCACTAGTCGCAATATTCACCGCTCTATACGCCGTACTCAGAATAATACCCACCGTACCAATGATAGGCGCCTCAAATGCTTCATTCTCACTATCAGACGTCATCGCCCCCATCTACGGAATCATACTAGGACCATACATCGGCGGCTTAAGCACAACCATAGGCACATTCTTAGCAATGGCAATGGGAAAACCAGTCTCATTCATGTTCCTCGACTTTCTACCCGCCACAATAGGCGCAGTATCGCTAGGATTACTAATAAAAAAGAAATGGGTACACGTAATCGCAATAAATGTCACCTTGCTCGCAGTGTTTCTCATACACCCAAACACAAGTGTCCTCATAGACTTCTCCTTAGGGGAGACAACAATCGCACTTCCGTTTGCTTGGTTACATATCGTAGCACTGGCAGTTCTTATATCGCCACTGGGACGAAAAGCAGCCCACTGGGTAACCACAAACAACACAACAAAAACCGCAACAGGAATAGCACTACTAGTTTTCATCGGAACCATGATGCAGCACTTAATGGGAAATCTGCTGTTCGAAACAATAATGGCTCAACCCCTAGGTTCAATATCTTTTGAAACATATCACATGTTCATATGGCCAAGCATATTCCTTGTATACCCCGTAGAAAGGCTGGGCTTAATTGCATTAGCAACAATAGTTGGCACCCCCCTACTAAGAGTCCTCAAAAAAACGTTCTTACTTCCAGAAGAATAACAAATCAAGCCTTGAATAATGGGCTATCTTGGATGTACTCTTTTCCAGTCAGCAAGGCAACCTCAGCCTTTGCCAATTCACGCCCCAAATAGGCAGCATGGTCAAGTCGCGTTAACAAACCAAGGTCCTCAATTTTGGAATACACATTCTCGGCGGTTTTGCCTTTAACCACAACAGTTGGCTTGTCCTGTTGGTTGTCAACAAGATGAAGAGCAACAATGTTTCCGCTAATGTGGTCCACTGCGATTTTGAAGATTCCCTTTTCGTCTAAAACTTCGGGTTTAAGATTTTCATCTGCATATACTAGTTGTGCATCTGACTCAACATTGGCGTCGTAAGGTTCAGCACGCAACCGTTTATCTTTTAACACAAGAAGGTCTAAACCAAGATTCTTAGGAACAGAGTCCCGCTTTTTAGCCAAAAACATCATCTTAGACGCAGTAACAAGTTCTTTGACTGTCCCTTTTGCTTTGGAGCTTTTCTCGGTAGCCAACAATATGCTCACTCCAACCTCAGACGACAAACAAGCAAGCAACGCGTTAACGCCCACAGAATCGGCATCTATCAACTCCGTGAAGTTGGTGGCACCTATAAACAGGGGAACATCAGGGTTTCTTTTTGCATACTCACCAAAAGCAATAAACGACCGCAAAACATTTGACGGCTCAAGAATCAAATCAGCCAAAATCTGTTTTATTCCCAGCGCTCTGGCTCGGGCTATAATCTGTTCAAGAAAAGCCACGCGCTCAGCCACTTCTTTGGGGAAGTATCCTTCACGCTGATTAGTTGGAATAGCAACCACAGCCACATCAGAAGCAAAAGCTGCAATCTCTTCAACGTTTCCAGCATCTACACTCAAGATTAAGTCTGCGCCAGCAGAAACGGCGGCTTTTGCTTCAACAGGGTCAAGTGTGTCAATGCTGACAGGCACATCTACAACAGCCTTAACTGCCTCAACAGCACGTTTAGCATCTGCTGGTCTGGGTTCACCTGCAATCATACCAACATCGATAATGTCTGCGCCATGCTCCACGTAACGTTTAGCAAGTCTTTGAATTTCGTCAGATTCCATCAAAGGAGCATCAACGATTTCAGCCATAACGCGCATTGGAAAATCTTTGCCAAAAACCAAGTTTTTGATAGCCATGTTTCCGGGGTTGTTTAGTAATGTTTTCCAGTTTTTCTCTGCAAGTTCCAGTTCTTGTAGTGCTTTTCGTTGAAGTTCTTCTCTGAGCAAATCACAAGCAGGTGTTACTGTTGAAAGCTCAACTTTGCCCATGGAATCCAAGACGGTAGGCAAATCAGCGGCGTATCTTGGACCTTTGAATGTTGGAATTTGTGTAGCAGCTGCAATAACTGAAGTGTCGCCACGGATTAGTCCGGGAACCAAGATGGCGTCAAAGCCGTTTATGTTCCTGTTTTTTAGTTCTTGTGCAATGTTTGGCATTTTTAGTAGCGCAGCAACTTGAATAGGTAAAGCAAGGACTTTGGTTTCTATGCTGCTTTGTTGGGCATAACGTTTCACTATGTCCTGTGCAAGGACTCCAGTTATCAGCAACACCTTCAAGGGCAACACCTAATCTGTTCATAGTTTTGCAATTATTGTTTGTATTTGTTGTGGATGCTCCAAAACAGTCAAGTTAGCCATAGACCGCAACTTATCAACATTGTGGGCGTCAACACTTCTAATCCAAATTCTCTTTTTTTCGCCAAATTTGACCGCTCCAAACTGGCAAGAGGTTACGCACAAACCGCAGCCTTGACATAACACTGAATTAATCTTTGGAAAACCATCCAAGAGTTGCACAGCAGAATTTGGGCAAACATCAACTATAGAACAGGGGCTACACTGTTTACAACTTGCGCGGTCAACTCGACAAGGCAGCACAGTCTCAACAAAGCCTTCTTTTTGGTCAGTTGGCACAACATAAACGTGAACGCCCCCTTTTTGTGCCTGAGCAACAACGTTAGTCACAAGGGTATCAGCTATGCCACATGCAATCTTTGCAACTGTATTTGCACTCGCAGGAGAAACAACAAGCAACGCGTACGGTTCTACAATGAATCGCCCTGCATGCGAGAACCCTAAGTCTTGGTTGTTTTCGGTAAAAATTTCTTGAAGATAACCACCAGAAGATATCTGTTCAAATTTGTTCCATAACCCATACATTTTCACTACCTGTTCCCCCGCCGAAGACAGGTATGTTGTTACTGTAATCTTGTTGTTTTTAGCTAACTTGGTCATTAACTCAAAGGTTTCCGCCAAGAAGTGACCAGCTCCAGTTATCGCCCAAGCAATTTGCACAGCCATACTCAACCATCCATCTATAGTGAATCTAACGTTAAACCTGCTTTATTGTGGCTCCACTGTTATTTGGGTTGGCAACAAAAACTTGTCCACCCCCATTGTCTTGAAGGAAAGCTTCAACTTCAGAGTGAAGTTTTTTTGCTTGTGTATCACCTTGAACTAGCCCATAAACTGCAGGTCCCCAAGAACTCTGCCCTACACCATAGGCACCACATGCTTTCATGAAATCTATCCCTGCTGAAGCTGCCAAACTGGAAAAGGTTCCTCCTTGAACACCAGCAAAGTAGTCCCCAACAACTACTTGAATTGTGGTTAAAGCATCACCAAAACTTTTGATGTCACAATCCACTAACGCAGGCAGCAACTTCATCATTGTCAACCAGCAGATTCTGCCAACAAGTTCAGCAGGCATCTGAGGCACACTAGCAAAAGCTGTCTTCTCTTCAGTTTTGGCTAGTCCTTTTTTCACGTCAGGCATTGCAACAACAAATTTCCAGTCCTCAGGGAAGGGGTAACGGAAAATCAGGGGAGGCAAACTTTCGGGAACCACAACTCCGTCTTTCATTGTTTTTCCGCCATCAACAACAAAGCCGCCGTGCTCAAATATTGCGGTGCCAACTCCAGTTCGTTTCATTCTTCCCATGGTAAGGGATAGTTCTTGAGTTGAAGCGTTTACCTGAAACAGTTTAGCAAGAGCTGCAGCTACAGCCAACGCCAACTGTGTTCCAGAGCCTAGTCCTGCATGTTCAGGAATTACCTGTTTTACATTGATGCTAACGTTGGCGTTTATGTTGTAAGATTCAAGAAACCGTTTAGCAAGCAATGATGTTAAGTCAGTTTTTTTGCCGGTAACAGAAAAACTTTCGGATACTTGAGCCACAAGAACCACATTTGGCTGGTCTATGCCTACGCCTAAGCCTCCGAAGAATCGTCCCATGTCTCCATTAAGGTCTATTAGACCAAAATGCAGCCTTGCTGGAGTTTTAACGTAAACTTTCACTTTGGTTCCTCCATGAATTGATTCTTTGACTTAAATCAGCCATAAGTTCAGAGTAACGCGAATTAGGAGCTGTACGGTCAACAACATCTTGGCAAACATTAACCAACTCTAATAGGTTAAGCGCACGTTCTTGCTCTTCTTTACTGCCTTTCAAAAAGGGCTTGATGCGGGTAGCATGAACTATTGCTTCAATTGTCGCGAACTGAGCCCTGCAATACACAGTAGGTAACGCCTTTGATGCTGCAACAAGCTGGGCATCACACAAAAACTCTGCTCTTTCAGAATTAAAAGAACCCACTTTCGTAACAAGCACCTCAATAACAGCATTTGCCGTCCGTAATCTTGGAGCAGCAACACTCTCTGCTTTTTCGAAAAACCCACAAGGCAGTTTGCCGCCAGAATTTGCTTCTTTGAAAGCGGTCAGGTAAAACAATTCTGGGTCTGATGTAACATTTACCACAGCACATCGTGATGCTTGAAGGTTCTTGTAAGTTAAAGAAGAAACATATGGCCTAACAAGTAGTTGCTTATTGTTTTTTATCACAACACCCATGGGTGCAGCAGTCGGTTGCATATCCAAAGTATACGTAGAAACAATTGTCTCTCCGATTGCATCTTTAACAAATCCTAAATCACATAAATCAGTCATTGGAGCACCTCCAAACAACATAACTTTGGAAGTCAGAACTCAAAACTAAACTGAAAGGAGTAGATTCTTGTACAGCCACAGCACATCTCAACCGAGTGTAATTTTTTTCACTTAGTTAATAAGTCTTGAGGCAAACAACCAGCTAAACATGCCCACAAAAAAGACTGATACACAAAAAGTTAACTAGTAAAGAAGAAAAACATCAAAAAAGGGAGAAAAGCAGCAAACTGTAACACTAACTACATTACAGCCTGCAGTTTAACCACGGGTTTTGGTTCAAAGTATGGACAGTAAACAAGATCGTCCACGTATTCGCCAAGTCGGTCACAATAAAGTCTTGATGAAATAATAGCTTCTTTACAAACCATACATCGCCGATTAGACGAAGTTTTTCGCTTCAATATTCCCAAATTTTCCCACACTCCAACGTACACTTGGAGTTAGGTTATGGACTAGAATTTCGGATAAGCGTTATGAAGAAAAAATCAGTATCCACAATCAGAACTGCTATTCAGAATACTCTTTTTTCTCTTTCATTATGAAACTGTCT
>JAOZIF010000024.1 GCA_026014495.1 Candidatus Bathyarchaeum sp. | reverse complement strand
GGATGGAAAATGCCCATGGTCAACAAATACAAAGGCTAAATTTAATCAGAAGTTATTATTCCTCAATAACTAAGTTTGTTCTGAATTTTCCATATAGGTATAAATTTGTGGCAAGCACTATTTGTTATGGGGAGATTCTTTTGGATGATTCTCAGATTAGGGCAATGGTCTCTTATGTTGTAAACTATTTTTATGAAAACTGTCCTGAAAACTTGGATGCAATGGTTCATTTGATAGGACATGATGAACGATACCGCAAAAGAGTGGAAGAAATAACCGAAGCTATACTTGACCATCATGACGAACTCTTTGTGTCTTGCAGTAGTGGAAAAAACATCGCAGAAATTACTCCCAAATACGCAAAACAGTGTGAAGAAATCAGACAAAAAATGAGGACATTGGTTGTACAATACGTTTCTGAAAATTCACAATCAGGTTAAAACAGCGTGTCTTATTGTGGTTTGAACTGGTTTTTGAGACGTTATTTAGTTGATTTTTTAGGGCAGAGCACTGCGCGCGCATGGAACATTGAGTACGTTGCAAATTGGGTTGCGCTCTAACAAGATTTAATGAAATTGTATTGTTTTTGTCCAAAGCATTAAATATTCTCTATATAATTTTACGTAAATCATGAGCTTTAAAGAGTGGATTATACCTCAGGACAAAATCTTCTTTGACCTTTTAGAGGAGCAATCAGAACTGGTGCTAAAAGCAGCTGAATTATTTAAGGAAATGCTCAGAGAGCCAGAAAATTTTTCAGAAAACATCAAAAAAATGCAACACGTAGAACATGAAGGCGACGAAATCGTACACAAGATGATACACAAACTGCACAAATCCTTCATTACCCCAATAGATCAAGAAGACCTCGCAAAACTCACCTCCTTATACGATGATGTGCTAGACTACATTGATTCAGTTGCAAACAGAATATTTCTCTTTAAAATAAAACAGCACGATGAAGTAATCGATAAATTCGCTGAAATAATCGAAAAACAAGTCCGAGAAGTAAACAAAGCTCTAAAACAAATACGCAAAATAAAGCAAGAAGAAATCGAAAAAAGCTTCAAAAAAGTTCACAGCTTAGAGAACGTAGCAGACGATCTTCACGACGACTCAATGGTCAATCTCTTTAAAGAAAAGGATGCAATCAAAGTAATCATCATGAAAGAAATCTATGACTTTCTTGAACAAATCACAGATAAATGTGAAGATGTCTGCCTAGTTATCCAAGACATAGTTTTAAAGAATGCTTGATTGTATGATGGACCTAATCATAATCTTCGCCTTAATTCTAGCTATCATCTTTGGATTTTGGACCGGTTTTACTGATGCAGCTTATGCAACAGCAGGCATAATTGCTACAAGAGCTGTAAAAAGCAACCGTGCTATTCTCATCTCTACAGTTGGCTCTTTAATAGGAATGACAATTTTTGGATCAGCAGTCGCCAAAACAATTGGGACTGGAATTATTACAGAAGGTTTTGCTTCTGGAGAAGTTATTATCGCAACTCTGCTTGCTTCTTTGATTTTTGATGTGATAACTTCTTGGATTTACGCTTTACCTATTTCTGAAACTCATGTCCTGATTGGTGGCTTAATAGGTGCTGGTGTTGCCTCAGGTGGATGGGCGATTATAGAAGTAGAGGGCATTATAAACAAAGTAGTTATTCCGTTGCTAACTTCGCCATTTATTGCAATTATTATTGCCTTTGGTATTACTGGCTTAATTATCAGAGCTTTCAGAAATCGACCTGCAAGCAAAATGAACAAACGGTTTAAACGTCTTCAGCCCCTTGCAACATTTTTCTTTGCTGTTACTGATGCCTCAAATGATGCGCAAAAAGTTATGGGCATAATGACCATGCTTCTGTTTTATTATGGTTACATATCTGAATTTATAGTGCCGTTTTGGGTCGTTATCGTCTCATACATCGCTATAGCTTTAGGTGTCGTGTTTGGCGGATGGAGAATTGTAAAAACAATGGCAACAAAGATAACCCGTATTCGACCATATCAAGGATTTTCAAGCGATTTGTCCAGCTCTCTTATTTTGGGCTCAGCAGCTTTTCTTGGAATTCCAATGAGTTCTACCCATATTTCTAATGGAACTTTAATGGGTGTAGGGTTGACCCGAGGAAAAAAAGCTGTTAACTGGGGAACAATGCGCAACATCATTTGGGCTTGGATTTTATCCGCTCCACTATCAGCCGTTCTTGGATACTTCCTTTACCACTTGATAATTGTTATTGCATAGCCAAAAAATGCTAAATTTAGTAAAAGCTATGTTGAACAATAAACTTCAATTGCCACTACCCGCCTTTTTTGATTTTCCAGACAAAACAATAATCAAGCTTCTTTGTATTCTCGAGTCAGCTTCGATGTTTGTTCCCGATGCTATCTGGTCTGTTGTTTACCTGTTTTTGAGAGGAACAAACTTTGTTCCGTAAGCGCCAATGTAGCTTGATGTTGGACGAAGAAGAACTGAATCTGAGTACTGTTCCATTATGTGAGCGGTCCAGCCTGTTATTCTGCTAGAAGCAAAAAACAAAGTAAAGAACTCTTTAGGAACACCTAAGGCATTCAAAACGGTAGCCGCATAAAAATCTACGTTCGGATAAATTTTCTTCTCTTTATGAACAACAGCCTGAATCGTCCTGCACTTCTTGTATAAATCCATCCTGTCAATGCGCTTACACAAAGACTTGCTAACCGTTCTAAGGTGCCTAGACCTTGGATCATTAGCCACATAGATTCTGTGACCAAAACCCATAATCTTTTTTCTGTCAAACAACATGCCCTGAATGTAAGCCTCCACCTCTCCAACATTGTTAACATCCAGCAACATGTTCATGACCCTCTCACTAGCACCACCATGCAACCTACCCTTGAGCGTTCCAATCGCAGACGTTATAGCCGAATAAATATCCGACAAAGTACTAGCAGTCACTCGAGCAGCAAAAGTAGACGCATTCAAGCCATGATCAGCATGCAAAATCATGTAACGTTCAATTGACTCTTTTTCTTCCTCATCTGCAGGTTTACCCCTGAACATGTACAGAAAGTTTTCACAAAAACCGTACTCCTCCTTAGGCTGCACAAGCTTTTGGCCACTCCTTACACGATAAATAGTCGCCACTAACGTAGGAACTTTTGCAATCAACATAATGCTCCTTTTCAAATTAGCAGCCTCAGAATCATCCGCCAAATCAGCATCATATTCCCCAAGCTGCGAAATTTCAGTACGCAAAATCTCCATCGGATGACTACTCTCTGGCGCATCCCGAATACTTTGAATAACCTGTTCAGGCAGTTTCATCTCAGAAATCAGCGTTGAACGGATAGCATCCAATTCGGTTTGGTTAGGAAGCCTCTTGTACAACAAAAGGTGAACAACTTCCTCATAGCAAACTCTGCCTAGCAGACGATCAATATCGTAACCAACATAATAAAGCGCACCAAGAGGATCAACAAAACTAATGTGCGTTTCGCAAGCGGCAACATCTCTTAAGCCGCGAACATATTCTTTTTCAGGGGGCATCTTCAATTTCAACTCGTTTTTAACACAGATTAACGTACCACATACACTGAAAACCAACTCTAGCCAGATAAGGGAATAAACAAGCACAACAGCCCAAGAGCGGACCTCGCCTAAAACACCCTATAATTAACAGCCTATGGGGACGCTAAATCAAATACATGTACAGGGAACCCAAATAATAAACCCTTTCCATTATGTCTATAATTAACTGCTAAACCCTTTTTATTCCACAACCAACAAGAAAACCTGTTTACCCTAGTAACTTTTTGAGTATACTTTTTGCAGAATGCAACCTGTTTTCACTTTGAGTATAAATTACCGAATTAGGGCTGTCTATTATGTCCGCGGATATCTCGTAGCCCCTATGGATTGGCATGTCATGCATTATTAGTGCATCACCATTTCCCGCCAGTAACTTCTTGTTGACTTGATACGGCAGCATAGTTTTGATACGTTTCTCTTTTTCCTTTTTGAATTTAGAATCCAAAAAGAACTCCATGTCCACCCAAGTATCCGTGTAAACAACATCAGCGTCTTCCACAGCTGCTTTAACATCCAAAGACTTGTGATACAAGCCCGTGCCCTTTGCTTCCTCAACTAGGCTCTCATCAACTGAAGCTTCATTCACGACAGGCGTAACAGTGGTTATATTCACGCCCGCTTTTGTGCAGCCTTCAATAAGTGAGTTGCAGATGTTGTTGTGCACTCCAATGTACGCAAGTTTAAGCCCCTTGAGCTTTCCCTTCTTCTCCTTGATGGTGGCCAAGTCCGCAATAATTTGGCAGGGATGATACTTCTCGTCACAGCCATTAATCACTGGAACACTTGAAGCCTGTGTCATCGCCTGCAACTCAGAGTTCTTTAGCACACGAGCCATAATCCCATCAACGTAACCTGAGATAGATTTTGTTTCATCTCCAAGGTCAGCCAAAACAAGGTTTGTGCTCCTCCAATCCATATACACAGCGTGTCCACCAAGCTGGGTCATAGCAACCTCAAAAGAAAGCCGCGTCCGCGTAGAGGTCTTCTGAAAAATCATGGCCAAAGACTTGCCTTCCACGCAAAACTCGTAATCCTCTGGACTCTTTTTGATTTCTAATGTACCATCAATTATTTCTTCAACAGCTTTTGATGACCAGTCCCTAAGCGTAATCAGATGCACAAGCAATTCCTCCAAAGCGTTCGCAGAATAATTCTTCACGCAGACCGTTATATAAGATTATCAAAAAAGGCAAGCGTTTAGATTTAGGGTATGAATCTGAAATTCTAAATTATTATATTGTAATATCTGAATCTGAATGTATAAAGAGGCACTAGTAATGAGCATTAGAAACAAAAAATCCAATAAAGCTTCATGGAAACGCCTGCGCTGTAAGAAAGCAATTTCGCCCATTTTAGCAACACTGCTACTGATTGTAATCGTAGTAGCGGCGGCAATAGCCGCATACGCTTGGGTTCAAGGCTCTGCTACATCCCAGATGACCCAAGCAAGTGGCTTTATGATTATAGAAAACGTGCGCTTCTATGACGAAGACACAGTGGAACTAACAATAAGAAACACAGGAACCGCCAATTTTGACGTCGCCGCCGTATACATCAACGGAGAAACCCACTCCGTTACACAACAAGTGCAATCAAAAGGTTCCTCTACTTTTGAAATCGATTACGCATGGGAGCTTGCCACAGAATATGACGTAAAAGTGGCTACCACATCGGGGCTTTTTGCAGAAATAACATGTGCTACGCCCTACCAACTGTGGTATGATGCGTCTTGGGCGGCAAGAAAAGAAATAACAATAGACAATACCCTAAACCCCAATGACTTAACTAACTATCAAATCATGGTCAACGTAGAATATGATTCCGATATGAACAACGACTTTTCTGACCTAAGATTCACAGACAATACCCAGCAAACATTAATTCCATACTGGATTGAAACCTACGCCGCATCCGATTCAGCGACAGTATGGATTAATGTTCCCACAGTAAGCGCTTCATCAACCGAAACAATCTACATGTACTACGCAAACCCCTCCGCAACATCCGAAAGCAACCCAGACACAACATTTGACCTATTCATAGACTTCACCGCAGACGGCGTAATCAGCCACGGCGGCAGCCAAGACCAAGATTCAACACAATGGCAAATAATCGACGGCACCACACTAAACATGTGGGGAAACAACTGGAAAGCAACCATGAAAACCCTAGACGTAACAGGTGACGGCACCCAAGCAATCTGTTTTGACTTCAAAAACGAAGGAACATCCGCTGAAATAAATGGAATAGGACTAGACGCAGACAGCAGCTTAAGTGAAACGCAATTTTATCGGGTAGATGGAACCCAAACATGGGGAATCAACGACTACTATGGATATAGCGGAGCAGGAGACTGGCAATCATATGCACTAGTCTTGGATGACTTTAGCGGCAGTTTTGACCGTATAATATTCGCAAATGATGATGATTCTGCACCAGCAACAGATGTCTATTACAGAAACGTCAGAGTCGCAAAAGCAACCACTATACAACCAACAATAAGCACAGGCACAGAAGAAACACAGTAACTGTTCATTTAAACTAAATAATTCTTTTTTAGGTAAATTACAAAAAGAGCCAAAGAATATGGCAAGAGAACTAAAATAGTTCACAAACGTTTATAATAAACTTCTCAAAAAAGGACAATATTATCACTTCACTTAACGAGGGAAACACGTGAAAGTCGCTAAAAACGTAAATGCAATCTCAAGGCTCCTATTCATACTAATGTTGCTTCTTGCTCTGATAATCGGCTCAATATTCTCTTACCTTGTAGTAGCAGGATACTACCTGAACCTTGGAATTGAAGTTCCAGAAAACCCAACAGTTTCAGTGATTGACATCAAATTAGACATACAAAACGCAGAATCATTCAACATAACAATCCTTAACCCAACATACTCGCCAACAGACGCAACAATCAAAGAAATCTCAGTCATAACCGAAGATGACAAAGCCCACAGCATCTCGAGCACAGAACCAGAACTACCATACACTCTTGACGTAGCAGACCAAGAAACCTTCCTTTGCAACTGGAACTGGGGAGACTACCTCGGCGAAACCGTAGACATCATAGTTCTAGTTGAAGACGGATCAGGTGCAGTATACCAACTTGAAACAATCTCAGTAGGCCTTGAAGTAGAGTCAGCTACTTTCACATCAACTGACACCAAACACTTCAATTTAACAATAAGTAACCCTGAAGCCTCAGCTCTTGATTTTAACGTCACCAAGGTAACATTAACCCTTGAGGACGGAACAGAAACTAACATACAAGAAATAAAACCATCTGTTCCAGAGCTGATTAGCACAGGCACCTCTACCACGTTTGTATGCACATGGGATTGGACAGACTACCGAGGAATGAACGTCACAATCACAGTATACACGCTACAGGGCTATGCGTTCTACTTAACCGAAAGCACACCAAAAGCGGCTCAAATACTGGTCACGGACCTTGAATTTGACAGCTCAACCTTAACACACTTCGATATCACAGTCAAAAACTATGAATACTCCATCGAAGAAGCAAACCTCACAACTGTTGAAGTGCTTCTAGAGAATGAGTTCATAGAAGTTTCCGTAGTATCGCCTGGAGAATTACCATACTTGCTCCCAATAGGCGAATCAGTCACACTAACATGCTACTGGGATTGGTCAGACTACAGAGAAACAACCGTGGGCGTTACAGTTGAAACCTCAGAAGGATTTGTCGGATACACCTATCAAACAACCCCATAAACCGCAACCTAACAACTCGAATACACCAGTGAACAAAAAAAGGCTCAGGGATATAGCCCCTGAAAGCAACTTTTTCTTAAACTCTACTTGATAGCCGAGCCCTCAGCAGGGTCTTTGGCTGCCTTCTCAAACTCCGCAAGTATACGTTTTGTTACTGAACCCGGTTTGCCCGTTCCTATCAATCGTCCGTTCACTTCACGGATTGGCGCAACTTCTGCGGCGGTTCCAGTGAAAAACGCCTCGTCAGCAGTAAACAATTCGTTGGGCGTGATGTCTCGTTCTGTAACTTCGATGCCAAGCTTTTTTGCTAACCGTAAGATCAGCGTTCTTGTTATTCCGTCCAGTGCGCCGGAAGAAAGCGGAGGCGTCAAAAGTTTTCCGTCACGTACTATGAACAGGTTTTCGCCAACACCTTCACAAACGTAGCCTTTTTTGTCTAGGCATATGGCTTCGTCTGCTCCGATGTTGTTTGCTTCGATTTTGCCTAATATGCTGTTTAGATAGTTTAGGGATTTCATTTCATGAGTGGCGCTGTCCACTGGGTTGCGTCTTACCCATGTTATGACTGTGTTTATTCCATTTTCAACTTTTTCAGTGGAATGTAACTGAAGCAGTGGTTCGGTGATTATTATTATTGTGGCTTTGGGGCATTTTCTGGGGTCGAGCCCTAAGTCTCCGACGCCTCTTGTGACTACTAGGCGGATGTATGCGTCTTTGAGGTTGTTCTTTTTTAGTGTTTCAATGACGGCTTTACTGAGTTCTGCTTTGGTTAGGGGTATTTTCAAGAAGATTGGGTGTGCGGACTTGTAGAGTCTGTCTATGTGCTCTTTTAGTTTGAAGACTACGCCGTTGTAGGCTCGTATTCCTTCAAACACTCCGTCTCCGTATAGGAGTCCGTGGTCGTACACAGAGATTTTAGCCTCAGATTTGGGGTAAAACTTGCCGTCGATGTAGACCAGTAGCTCTTTTGTCAATCCAACCATTCCTCCGAAAGCAAAACTTCAACCATAAACTATCTGCTATGTATTTAAATTTTAACGTTCACAGTGTTTTAATCATTTTTACGGTTTGTCTGCCTTTTTAGAGTTGGCTTTGAGTTGGGTGTTTTATTGCTCTGTTGAAAGTAAATTTTAAATTTAATTTTAGAACTTATTTTTAATATAACTTATGGGACAACTAATAAATATAACATAAGCAAAAAATAAATGCCGTTCACAGTTGGTTAATTTGTCAAAAAAAGCAACCCTTTTCGTTACGCTGCTCATAATTTCGGTAATCCACTCTGTATTTATAGCAACCGTCCAAGCTTCCGGTTCTCAGTTGATTGCAATATCTGACAACGAACTCACATTCTATGGAAATGAAGGCGTAACAGACATAAACAGAGTTATTAAGATTGTAGGAATCTCAGACACAGAAGTCACTGTAGAACTATTTTTTGTTTACCTTTACGACAACAGTTCAGGAAACTTCATAGTATTTGACGAAGCAACCCTAAATTTACAGCCTTTTAACCTTGCACGAAACGAAGAGAAGTCACTAACCATCGTTCTTGACACTTCACAAGCAAGTGCAGGAACTTACTATGGTTCAATTATTGTTACCGCGACAACCCCTGCAAATATCACGGTTACAACAATTGAAGTTGAAGCTCAAATTGAACAGGGTGCATTACTGTTTTCTGGAACTTACTGGGTTATCCTTGTAATTGCTTTAATCATTATTACTTTGTTGGTGAGGCTCACCTTAGACAAAGAATGGGTAGTGATTATTCTTGGAATCAGCACTGTTGGCGTCTGGGTATACACAATGATTCTTATCTCATCTTTGGGCGACCTCAGAAGCATCGTTTCAACAATTTTGATTGGACCTTTCGCCGCCTATGTGATAACATATGCTAAAGATAAGAGAACTGAAAAGGTGGAAAAAGAGAAAGCTTCTCGCAAAACCCATGTCGAGGGAATCAATAAGGATATTGAGTTACTCAGGGACCTGATTGGAGAACTAGCTTCCCATTTTGCCAGCTTTAGACCTAATCTTTACGAGGAAAAAAATTGCCTAAACGCGTCAAGACTTGAAACGTCTTATAGAGTTCTGTATAACAAGAGCGGATTATTATCAAAAAAGGTTTGGGAGGACTCCCGTAGACAAGGCATGGTATCAGACCTCCCTATGTTAGAACTGGAGAAGTATTACGACTTTATTGACATTTACAACAAATATTACACATGCGCCATGAAAATAACAGCAAACGAAAATAAAGAGAAAAAGGCGTTGTGCGAACCCAAAGCATGTTATTTGAGGTTATTTGAAGACTTTAGAGCGAAGTACGCTGAATTGGAAACCGTACTTTTCATACATTTAACCTACTATCTTGGGCTATTTTCAAGCACGTGCCTGTCGCCATTAAAGGCTGATTACCCCAGAGTTACAAGAACTCTGTTAAAGAGACTAATCAAATACAAAGTGTTAATCGCAAAGGATTATGGTCTTAGTACGGAAGATTTGGAGGAAAAAATCGAAAAATGGGAAATGAGTGCTCACGATTTGAACAAAATTAGCAAAAAAATCTATCATAAGGATAGCCAACCAAAATTCTATCGGGAAGTAGAGGATGAGTTCCAAGAAAAGTATGTCCAACTAAAAATATCTGTTGAAGATTTGCTCCCTCTACCTGAGGCGTGCAAAGAAGAGGCTTCAAAAGAAGTGAAACTTGGGCTAAAAGGGTCACTTGCCCTTGACTTAGACAAAGAAGACAACAAAGACTAACTTTGGGCAGTTGCCTTTGTTTGACGCCGCGTTTTAGAATGCAAATTGTGGTCGTTTTGAAAGCATCTTTGGCAAGGCTAGTGGCTTGAAGGGTTTATCTGCTGTTTTTTCGCAGATTTCATCTATTAGTTCTTGGAGTTTCAGGTTTCTAATCTGTTTTCCAGCGTTTCTGTCTCTAACTGGCAAAATGTCAGAATTTTCTTCTTTTTCGCCAAACACTAAAACGTAGTTTACCCACTCTTTTTCGGCAGCCCTGACCTTTTTGCCTAGGCTTAAGGGGCGATCGTCTACGTCAACACGTATGTTGTTTGACTCAATTTTTTTCATCATTTTTTCGGCGGAATCCAAGAACTTTTCCGACACAGGAACGATTCGAACCTGAGTAGGAGCCAACCACAAAGGCAGTATCGGAGATTTACCTTTAAGCGCGTCTCTGTGAGCCTTCTCAAGCAAAGCATATACTCCGCGTTCTATGCCGCCGCTTGGACTGCAATGAAGAACCATCGGGTACTGCTTCTCACCATTCTCGTCAACATAGGTCATGTCGTAGTGTTTGGCATTCTCGATGTCAATTTGGTCAGTCGAGAGTGCAGATGCCTTGTTTAGGTTATCAACAAAATTGAATTCCCACTTTAAGACAAAATAGAAGAAACGCTCTTCCCACATTTCTACCAAAACAGGCTTACCAAACAGCTTAACCATGGAAAGAACAAAATCTTTGTTCTCCGCATAAAAGTCCTTGGTTACACGAATAGCCAACTCAAAATCGGAGTCCTTGCTTAACTCTAAGCCATTCTCTAAAATTCCCATAGACAACTTGAAGCGAACCAAAAACTCCTCTTTTGCCTGATCTAAATCAGCAACCAAAGCATGACAGTCAGGCATAGTAAAGCATCTGAGTCTGCGTAAGCCAGTTAATTCGCCGCTCTTCTCTCGTCTGAAAGCATAACGGGTCAACTCGTAGATTCGCAACGGAAGCTGACGATAACTAAACTGAGCATCATGAACCATCAAAAACTGACCAAAACAGGCACTAAACCTCAAAAAGAAATCCCGCTTATCTGAACACAACAAATACTGGCGAGCAGGAAAACGTTGAAGATAATGAGCAATAGCTGGGTGCTCAATATCGTACATGACTGGAGTTTCAACTTCCATTCCACCATAATCTATCACCTTATCCGTTACATACTGTTCAAATAATGACTTAATCAAACGGCCCTTAGGATACCACCGTAGATTACCGGGGTCGCTTCCAGGCTCATAGTCAGCAATTTCCAGCCGTTTCATCAATGTAACATGAGGCGGAACTTGCTGAACAGCTCTAACCTTTTTGATTTCATATTTGCATAGCTTTTCCAAGTTTTTGCAGCCTTTAAACCGATAATCCTTTGCTGGAATCAGTTCTCCGTCAGGCTGCAGTATGTACCACAAGGATTTGAGTTTCTCCTCTGCCTTTAGCGCTTCGCAGACTGGCTCTTCCTCAACAGAGTCAGAGGTAACTATTCTAAGGTGCTCAGCTAGGGGATGCCCCTTAATGGATATGGAGAATTTTTTGCACCAACCAAACGGTGTAGAATAGGTTTCTAATCCCATTTCCTTGGCGAGCTTTTTCATTTCGTTTAGAATATTAAGAGCTTGAGCTGGTTTTGCCAACTTGCTGCTGAGGTGTGCGTATGGGTAAATTAGAATCTTGTTAACTTTGAGTGCACACAAGGACTCTTTGGTGTTTTCCATTGCTTTTCTTGCAACGTTTGCGTCGTCTCCTTCTTCAACAGCTGTGAATAATACAACAATTTCTTCGAGGCGGTCCTGTTTTTTTTCAGGCTCCTCGGCTAACTCTATTTCTTTTTCAACAGCCTCGTATTCTATAAAGTTCGAGTGTAACTGCAAAATTCTCAATCTGGTCAGCCAGCTTTAGAGTATATTATCAAATAACATGAATCGAGGTCAAGTTTAGGCATTTAGCCTTTATGCCTCCATTGTTCAAGCAGCTTGTCTTTTTTGCTACCCTTCTTGTATTCTTTGTAGTGGTCTCTACACAGATAAGAGCGTCTACTTCCATCAACCTTCAAGCCTGCTCCGCTCACTTTATCGCGAGGAAGAGAACGAACTGCATCTTTATCACAGCCTGATACGCTGCATTTCACGCCCTTAGCTACCCGACCCAAGCAAATCACAATCCTTCATGTTACAGTTGATTTCATTGCATATTAGGTCAGCGCTCATTTAATTCTTTTGAGTAAGAACCAAAAACAAACTACGCCAGAAACAGGGTTTGCTGAGGCTCCCCGTGTGCTCATTAAGAGGAGAAAAAAATGAAAAACCAAAACAGCCACTTTCGCTTTAGTTATTTTCATTTTTGTGAAGCTTCAGCCAACTGTTTCGTGTTGGGTTTATTTTTTTGAAGATGGTGTGGATACTGAACAGCATTGTTTCTATTAGACTGTATGTACTGCAGATAAACCTTTGATGCTTTGAATTTACCGTTATTAGGTAAAATTTAAACCATAAAACTAACCAATAGTTTAACTTTGAGACCTAAAGGAGGAGAAATATTTACGAGATGATGACGTTCAAACCTTAATTGATTTGGGGTTAACGCAAAGGCAAGCTATGGTTTACCTTTGTCTTGTTACATCAGGAACATCGACAATAAAAACAATTTCAAAGGGCGCAAACATAGCTCGACAGCACATTTACGAAATAGTAGTATCGCTCAATGAACTAGGTTTAGTGGAAAAAGCCCTAACTTCGCCAGCTAAATTCAAAGCCACTCCCATACATGTCGGGCTTTCCATTTTGATGGAACAAAAGAACGAAGAATACAACAGATTACAAAAACAAGCAGCAATCCTGCTCAACAACTTCAGAACATACAAGATAAAAACTGTGACTCAAGAAGAACCCCAATTCGTTTTGGTTTCTGGAAAAAAAGCAGTCCTGTACAATTTAATAGACGCAATGGAAAACACCCAAAAGACAATGGACGGCGTTCTAACCTGGCAGGGATTCCAATCAGCAGTTTATTATGTTTCTAAGCGTTTCAAGAACTGCTTAGATAACGGTGTACAACTTCGACACATAGTAGATGTGCCACCAGAAAAAAATCAGTTTCACAAAATGCTAAACTCGTTAGTAAAATATTCTTCCTTCAAAATCAGATACATTCATCCGCCTATTCCAGCGATAATGGTGCTCTATGACAAAGAAAAGGCAGTCATAAGTAACTCCGTTTCCACTCCTGCAGAAACCCCAGACCTGTGGGTCACCAATCCCCATCTTGTAACAATACTTCAAGATTACTTTGAAACAATGTGGGCGAATTCAATGAGCATAGACCAAATAAGCACGTAACCGCCATATTTGTAAGAGTAACAGAATAGCTACTAGTTAACTCGTAAATCTAAGCCAAGTAACCATTTATTTCTGTAGTTTGCTGAGGCTCCCCGCGCACGCAAAGAGGAGAAAAAAATGAAAACCAACAAACAGCTGCTGTCGCTCTAGTTATTTTCATTTTTGTGCAGGGAGCCTTTTCAGCCCCATTTTTTTGATG
>JAOZIF010000073.1 GCA_026014495.1 Candidatus Bathyarchaeum sp. | reverse complement strand
TTTCTGAAAAAACCTAGTTTTCAACAATGTACCTCTATTAGTCTCCTAATATGGAGAGTATGTTCTAGACGCTTAATTCCCCAGAAAAAAATGTGCGTTTTAAGCGCACAGTTTATGAAGACAAAAAGACAATACAGAGGTGATAACTTTGGAAACTAGGGGAAGAAAAGCATACATTCAACGAAACTACCTCAGAGATGAATATGTACAGAAATGGCTAGTGGGATTAGCGGAAAAAACAAAGAGAAACTACATTTTCGCATTCAAAGACTGGCTCGACTTTGTGGTCATGACTCCAACCGAGCAAATCCAGAAAAGAATACAGGATACCATAAGTCCAGATTTAACACAGAGATTCTTTTTTGAAAGCAAATGGAGAGAATACAAAGCGTTTATGGAAGAAAAAGGTACCCTGAGTGACGCATCAATCAAAGCTTACCTCAAAACAGTTGCTAGCTTTTTTGCACGAAACAGTTTACCTTTAGTGCTAAAGCGTGGAGATTGGGAAACAACACAAACACAGAGAGCAATCCGTCAAAGATGGACTCCCACAAATGAAGAAATACGGAAAATGTACAGTCATGCCAACTTGAGAGACAGGGCACTTCTTTTGTGTCTGTATCAGAGCGGATTATCCGAAATCGATGCTGTGAACCTCAGAATTGAAGATTTGATGGGACTTTACGATTGTCCAGAAGGCGAACACTTTTTCATAGAAAAGCCGAGAGAAAAAACGGGAAACATTCAATCCACATGCTTAAGTTTTGAATGCGTTCACGACATCAAAGCATTACTTCAAGAAATGGGCAACCCACAAGAAGGATTCATTTTCGTTTCAACAACAATACAAACAGGAACACGATTGAAGGTCAGAGCAGTACATGAAGCAATTCGGGGATTGGTTGAAAGAGCTTTTGGGGAAGAAAGAGTACAGGAATTCAAAACCAAAAGCCTAAGAAGCTCTTACAATAGCGCACTGTTGAGAGCAAACATTCAACCGCAAGAACTGAAAGACGCTATGATGGGTCACAAGCGCAGAGGCGCAAGAGCAAACTACGATTATGATGAACCGACTATCAAAGAATCTTATGAAAGAACTTTCCAGTTCTTAACAATAAACGGTATCCAGAACCGAAAAGACATACAGGATTTGAGAACCACACAACTGACACAAGCAAAATTGCTTTCCCAGATTGGCGAAGAAAACGAGAAACAGAAAGCGGAAATTGAGGGACAGAAACAGGAAATTGAACTGCTTAAGACAAACTACGAAAAGTTAGAGCATATGCTAGAGCTTGTGGCGAAAGGCGAATTTGAGGTAACGGTTGAAACACAAGAGGAAATCAGAAAACGGAAACAGAAAGAAGCTGAAGAAAACTAAAGCTTAATCCCACTTTCCACCAGCACGACAGCACTCGCTCTTAGGTCGAAACTCAGGTTTCGGTTTAGGTTTAGAGTGCTTTTCACAACGTTTCACACATACCCAAATACCTTTGATTTCTTCCCACTCGCAACCGCACAAATCCGTGTATTCAGTCATTTTATTCAAGCTCATTTCTATTACAGCGACAAACAGAACTTTTGCAGATAGGACAAATGTTCATCCTCATGTATTCGTTAACATGAGTATTGAAGGTGCCTTCCAAATCTTTCAGAGCTTTATCTTTCCTATCCTCTGAATCTCCCCAGATATCAAATCCACGCATACGGACAGGGTAATCCTTTATTTTTTCAAATTCTTCCCGCTCTTCTTTCTCGGCATCAGTAACGATTTTGGTTTCAGGTTTCGGTAACATTTTGAAAAGCTCGGAGCGAACCGACTCAACTAATCCAGATTGAATCTGCTCTTTTGTGAGCTTTTGGTCATACAATCTTTTGTATGCTCTATTGTAAACTCGCTTTTGGTCAGCGTTGGACAGCTTTCCCCTCAACTCTCCAAAAGATTCTAAATCGCTAAGAATGATTTTCTGAACTAAGCGTCCCTTCTTTCTAGACATTTTCTTCACCTTCAAAACGGTAATCTTTGCCAAGTTCAGCTAAACGCTCAAACTCGGTTTCCCAGTCCTTTTTCTCAAAAGTTCCCCTGATGCGCTTTCTTGTTTCAAGATAAACTGACCGACATTCATCTGAGCAATAATTTCTTTTTACTTTCCCAATGTTCTTTTTACACAAGCGACAGTAACGGATTTGCCAAAAACGATTTCCAGAACCGCATGCATGGCGATAAACCTTCAAACACTCTTCAGAAAAACAGACACATCGCATTCCCACATCACGTTTAACAAAAGATACGCCACAAATCACACACTTACATCTGAGTATCTTTCCGCATTGTGGACAGACTTTAGCACCGTCCAAATCTTCTGGAATCAAGCTCCTACAGTAGGGACAGCGAAATTCGGGTACAGGTTCTTTATTTAACTTGAAACTCATTTTTTTCTCTCCGTTAGATTAAAAAAAGAAAAAGGACGAATCCATCAAACCATATGGATTGATGGACGGTTATTTGCTGACTGCGGGACGCTCTCGGCTACGTCTCATCTTCTGTAATGGACTGTTGCGCTTTTTCGGTTTCTTGAATTTCTGAATTATACGTTTTGGCGCATTGCGTGCCTCTAAGATTTTGACGGCTTCCGCTTCGTCAATTTCGTAGCTTTTTCTGTGAATCCCAAGCAATTTAGAAATTGGTCCGTTTGTCATGTTGCAGAAAACACATGTGCGAATCACACCCGTCCTTTCGGGTCTGAGGTAAGTGTACTGCGGTTGACCACATCGTCCACAAACAATGTCTTTGTCTTCTGCGTAAAAGTCGTACTCGTCACATATGATTTGTCCGTTCTCTTTCTTTTTGACGTATTTGAACGTGCATTCTTTGTAGAAGCCAAGTCCCGCCCAATCGGTTGTATCTGGGTCACGCATTTTAATCACTCCGTTTAGCGTCTCTTGAGAAAAGTGTCCATCCGCACACTGGGCATGCTTCAAAATCAGTTCCCAAAATTCCCTGATTCAACGCTCCACAGTTAGGGCACTCGTCTATTTGATATGTTCCCGTTGCGTAACCTGTTCTATTACGTGCAACTCTAAGTCCTCTAATCACTTCCCCGAATAGGCTATCGAGAGTGCGGTTCGCTTTTTCTTTCTGTTCCACAGTTGTTGATGGGTCTTTTACTACGTTGTATAATCCGTCAATGTACTGCTTGTAGTTGTCTGCAACTGCATCTCGTTTTGGTTCGTTTCCGTTTCCCTGTAGTCTAGCTTTACCTGCATACTTGCGTCTACCGCCATCGTTGCTGTAAACAGTCCCACCTTGCCCTTCAATGCCCGCTTTGATTAATCCACTCCAAATTTTAGCGTTAGCAAGTTTGTCTTTGACTCGCTCCAAGTCGTATGGGTCATCTCGGTCATACTCAAACATGCCCTCAAGTTCCTCTTTTTTGTCTTCATCGTCCACTTGATTCAGGAACGTCTCCAAATCGGCATCAAATTTGTTAACTTCTTTTTCTAGCTCCTTAGTAGCCTGTAACTCCAAAATAGAATTTTTTGAGGCTAACTCCTTTCGGAGACGTTTTACTTCATCATCAACCGCTTCTGGGTTGCCGTACGTGTGTTTAATCTCAATGGTTCTGTCGGCTTTCTTTTGACTAGGCGAACAAGTACACTGGTCTAAAGGTAAACCGCATCTTTGACAGGTGACTTCTGTGTTAAAATCATTATTTAATTGATTCATTATTACCACAATAAAGCATAGGTGAAACATACACATATACTTTTGTTGGCAACTTTATACAAAAAAGTGCGTATTGTTATTGTATGTCTGTAAGCCAATATTTTTTATGTAATCTTGAGTCGTTTCAATCACAGTTTTATGAATATCGTTATGTCCATACATCCCATTGTATTGATGCCACAGAACATGATGCCCAAATTCTTCCATTAACGTTAGTAGTGTCACACATTGACTATTTTTGAATTGTACCGTATTGGTTTCCCCAGTATATAGCCCATCCATCCATTGTGGCAACTCCACATATTCTATTTTCAGTTGCGGAAGCTTATGTCTGTCACATAGCCATTTCAGTAGTTTAGCTACCATATGCTTTGTCAATAGCGTTTCATTAGCTTTTTGAAATTGTATCGCAATTTCGTCAAAAAATTGTTGGTCATTTTGTGAAGTATCTATCAGTCGTATTGCTTCCTCAACTATTTTGCTCCTATTCGCCTTTACGTCTTTATCCATCTGTTTAGCCATCCAAAATCTTTTGAACCTTTTCCCTATCCTTCTGAATAAAATGCTCAAGCAACTTTTCATCCAATTTCGTTTGGTATACCTTCTTTTGTACATAGTCTTCACATCCCATGTAATATTGAACAATGTATGCCAAAGCTCGGCTGAAACTCCCATGTCTAGGGTTAGGCGAATCAAAATCCCTAAACAAAGGTTCGATTTCTTTAACAACATTGTATAGGCGTTGCGGAATGTAAGCGGTAAACCGTTGTTTCTTAGCCAATTTTACCCGACTCCATAATGTTAGATTTCTGCGATTATCTGCTTCAATAGAAGTGTGCTCTCTTCGACCTGTTTAATCGGGATTGCTTTGTAAAACAACCTGTTCTTGATTATCTCTTCATGCGTCTTAAAGTCGAAGCATTCAACATACTCATTTTTCCAAAATTTATGAAGAAATCTGTTTGCCATGTCTGACCAATGAGTTTGTCCCCATGAATGCAATAGTTTTCGACTTGAATAACTAGCAGAACCTAGCGGAATCCCAACAGTAATTGAGTTATCAAAATGAACCTTTAACTTATCGCTCTTATCGGACATACCGCATTCTTGGATTCCATAAAACTTGAAGGGCATAGGTAGCGTTACGTGCTTGTTTCTTCCCGTCCAGTGTATATTATAGGGGAGCGTTGCATAGAAATCTCCGTTATCCGTTTCTGCTTTAATCTGTAAGGTACCGTTGAAATAGGGATAGAATTTCACGTTACGCTTTATTGCTGGATAATAGTGTTGGTTGAAATTTGGTTCTTTTTGACTCCAAATGAACTTGACATCATTAACTTTTTCTCGATATGCTTGTAATAGCGGAAAAGAAAACATGTCTAGCAAATCAACCTGTTTAGGCACAAAATTTCGAATGAATTTAGGAGTAGTTTTTGGTGACAGAAAAAACAGGAATTGTAAAAATGGGTTAATGTCAGTGTATGTTACCCACCTTCCCTTCATGCACCATCTTAGTTTACAAAGTCTGAGAAGATATTTTCTTGCTGTTCTTCGAGAGATTCCCATGCTTTTTGAAACTTCAATACTTCGAGTGAACATCCTTTCGCTTTCAGGTTTTATCATTACTTTTAGGACTTCTTTAAGCTCAGGAATTTCCTTCTGGGTCAAAGAAAAATCGTGCCGAAAATCGTGTTTATCGACCATTCCCAGTAAATAATCAAACTCGGCATTCAACCAGTCAACATTGAAGTTTTTACAGTGTTCTTTTATAAACTCTTCATACTTTGAAGGCGCATTCTCACTAACAGACCTGTTAATTTTAGAGTTGATGGACTTTTGGTTAGTATCTATATTATCATTAATTTTTATGTCCTGTAATTGGTTAGCATCTAGGCTAGTGGATTGACTAACTGACTTACTCATCGACTGTCTAGTTGATTCGTTATTTTTTAACATTATTTTAACCTCTAATTGGTTTAAATCGTGCCGTTCATCGTGCCGATTTAATTATTAATGTGTTTTTTCTCGTATATTAGGGCATACTATGCAAGCACTTATTACTACTCCCGTCCCGTATAAATAGGGTAAACACGTGCTAGTGTCTGCGGGTCAGTTGAAAGTGCGGGGAGCGGAGCGAGAGAGTTTCCGAGTGGACGCATCCAACCTAACCGTTGCCGAGCTAGGAACTCCCTGTCTGCGTACTGTGGTCAACTCGGTTGTTTCGTCAAGTCATAGAACCAGAGCATTGTTGTAATTCTGGTGTCGCTCTGTCTTCTCTGTGACCATGATGTTTGACGCTTCACCTCTCAGCCTTCTTTATACAAAAATTTGTATATCTTCCTTATAAAAGTACTGTTGATTTGCACTTTTCACGGCAAAAAACAATGTTGAGCAAAAAAGAAAATGGGGAAAATGAAGTTTCCATTATTCCCTAGATTCTTCTCTCGACTTGAGTTCTGGATTCTGGTGTACCCGAAACTCAGTATTAATTATGCATATCCCGACTTATTAGTTTTATTTAATGCAAAAACAATAAAACTTATATGTATATTAAACGTATATATTATGTATATGTGAATAGGTGAAACGAAATGAATGAGGAAACGAATACAACACAGAGTGGCGTTTACACGGTTAACGTTCTGAGAGGTTCGGAAGCTGAAGTCAGTGCACAGATTGCTTCATTGTTAGGAACTCGCAGATTGAATACGGAACTCCATTGTTTAGGAACTTTGTGGGATGCCACAAATAACGAAATCGTTGCGATTTTGGTTTACACAACTTAAGAAGGTGACAAGTCATGAGTGACGCAACAACCGTACGGGTTCACAAAAAGACGCATGAAGGCATCAAAGAATTAGTTGAATTTTTTGAGTGCACAAGTCAGGATGAACTATTGAAACATGGTTGTCTTGCGTTGATTGAGCGAGCACTAGAGCGAGCAACAGACAGAGAGACAATCGAGAAGCTTTGCACATTAAGGCGGGAGCTAGTCCCAAAAATCGTGTGAGGTTCTTGAAATGAGCTACAAGCTGAAACGCATGAAAAAAATCGCAAAAACGTACGGGAACATTCTGGACAGGGTAAACGAACTGTACGAAATCTTAATCAAAAAACATGGAAAAAATGCGAATTGGTCGGAAACGGAAAGTCCAGAGGACACGGAATTCATGAAGCTCATAAATGAAACAATCGAGAACCTAAGAGACGATTTTGTGGTCAGCGAAAAGGTAGCGATTCGTTACTTCTTTGACGCACTAAGACTCAGAGGAAGAGGGAAAATCTGAGGTCACACTCACTTCATGACATTGAGTGAGAAAAGGACAGAAAGGGGAGAAAATCTGTCGTTGGTCGGGATTGGGTAGGCGCAAACACCTACCCGTCCAAAATTTATGGTCACGGGACAAACAGTGACCAGATGGACTATTGAATAATGTAAAATATTTGGGACACATAGATTAACTGGGATTACTGATGTCAACTAACATCGATTACCCAACTAAGAGACGACTGGTTTACGTCAAGAAACTGTATTTTCACGCTCATGAGCACATTTCGCATCAAACAGAGTTTGACAGAATGATTGCAATTCACAATCTAGATAACGCTGTAGAACTTTTACTCAAATGTGTCGCAATCCAAAAGAACATTAAATTAAAAAAACCACTCTTCATTTATTTCCCTGAACTTTGGAAAGCCATTGACAGAACAATTCCATTACCCAAAAAAACAGAAATGTTTCAACTTCATGCTTTTCGAAATGATGTTCAACATTGGGGTGTGTCGCCTCTATCATCAGAATTTGTTACAAGATTTGATGTTTATGTGTCTGATTTCATCAAGGCAGTATTGAAACAAGTTTTTGATATAGAATTTGACGAGTTATTTATGGCATCATTGGTTGAAGACACCACTCTCAGAAAAATTCTTACGATAGCAGAAGAAGCATTTGAAAAAAGAGATTACAAAAAATGTATGCTACACGCTATTGCAGCATTTAGCCGAGCAAAATGGGAACACTTTGATGAACTGAATTTTCGACCACCCTTAATGAGGGAACTGATTGACAACTTAGCAGAGGATGTAACGATATTAAAACTGGGAATCGATTATCTAACTTATCGGAAATACAAAAAAATTGCTCCGTCTGCTTATTGGGATGACGAGGAAGAAAATGTGAAATATGCCCGCCCAATCATGGCAGCCTTTGACGAAGAAGAAGGCAGAAAAGTGGAACTGAAAATGTTCTCTAAAGAAAAAGCTTTATTCACTTTCAATTTTGTTCTAAATTGTATCCTACAATGGAAGTTATAGATAAAAATCCAAACACTACAACATAACTATTTACTACCGCAAAACTACGAAAAATTACCCTCAGATTAAAATTAGTTCACTACGTACAACCCACTATGTTTTTTGCATTAATGATTCATTAAACCAAAATAGGTGGGGGAGTAGTGGCATGTTTTACAGATTTTAAACAAATATTGTATAAATTATACCACTAAATTGTTGAAAATGACTGATTTCTCTAGTCAGCAAGCCGTATTATGTGGCTAAAAACTGACTCTTCACATAGGGAGAATACGGTTAGAACGACAATCTTACAACGTTAACTTTTAATGTTTTATTACCATTTAGTAATAAATAACAGGTATGTATAAAGTACTATGTAGTAAATAGATTAGTTACTGTGATAAAAAAGAGAGAAGAGGATTAAGTTTAATCGTCTTCTGATTCGTCACTAAACAGACTTTCGTCTAGCTGTTCGTTATCCTCTGCAAGTAAAACATTCAAGTCTTCGGGTTCGTCTTCTGTGTAGGTTATTTGATTTGTGGGTTCGTCATTGACTGGAATAGGGAAAGAAACGAATCTGCGCCACAGGTGCTTAAGTCGCTCCCTAAGACTTGGCTTCTTGACTTGCCTTTTCAATTTGATTGTTTCCTCCTTTGGTTCGGGTTGTGGGTCGGGTTCGGTTCTTGGCACTTCATAGGGTGTGCCTTCTTGCTCGAATCGAGGAACTTTGAACGTCTGATTAAGTCCTGTGTAGAAAAAGGAATATCTGAATTGCGGGCCTGTTACCTTTTCAGCGTCTTTCTTTAGTTTGATTTTAAGCATACGTTGCAGTAGTCCTATGAAATCGTCCTCTAGAATGTGCCCGACTAAGTACCCCGCCATCTTTGCACGGAACTTCTTGCTAACTTCCGTCAATCTCTGCGAACTGCTAAGAATGCCTATTTTGAGGTTAGCGCACTCTGCGTATTTTTTGCGGAGCTTGTTAAAAATCGACTTGTCAAGTGAGCTATTATCGAAGATGTTTTCCGACTCTTCCAGAACCACAAAGTAGCTTTTCGGCAAGTTGCCTTTATGGTACTTTCTTAGGATTCTCTGTTTTTGGTAGATTGTTTCAATTATCCACGCTGAAAAAAAGCCGATTTCTTCGGGTGTTTCAAGTTCAACAATGAATAATACGGGTTCTTTTGATTCTAGAAGCCGTAAACAGTCCTGTTTTGTTGTTTCCTCGATTTTGTAAACTTTTCGGGTAAAATTAGAACCGTTTAACCTTTGTCCTGTGATTTCTTCAGAAATCTTAACAGTGTTGGGTAAGATTCGGTAAAACGGGACTTTGCTAAAGGTGTATTGCCAACTACCTTCTGGGTCGATTATGACGGTTTTAGTCTCTGGATGCTTGTTTATCGTGTAAGCGGTCAGCGACTTTTTGAGGTTACTTTTCCCGACTTGCTTGGTGCCGATAGTATGAATCCCTCCCCTTTCCAAAATATCAATGTACAATTTGTCGAAGATTGAGGGAGAGAAAGACAAGCTTAGAACTGTCCTGTGTTAACTGCTTTGATTATTTGCTCTGCGTCTTTAGGTGTGAACGTCTTACCTAACTGAATCGCAAACACTGAAGACGGATTACCGTTGCCAACTAACAGAAGCTTCTTTTTGCTGTGTGGTACTGCGTAGTTTAGAATCTGCGCTTTCATTAGTCCTCGTCCTCTTCAGTTGCGTATGATTCGTCTAAGTGGCTCTCTATGATTTCGGCAAAGTCGATTTCTTGAAAGTCTCGCTCTGTCCAGATGTCCGAGATTTTGTAAATTCCGTACTCCTCCACGTAGAACTCAGATTCAATGAATTCCTTAAGTTCCTGTGCTTTGTCGTAGGTGTCCCCGCATCCGTTAGCAATCTCCATAACTCGCTCATTGAGGTACTGGTCATTGTCGAGATTAAGGGACATCAGCCAAGTTTCATAATTTGAGTATCCGTTATACTCTGCGTCTTTCTGGATTGCGTCCTCAATTTCGTTTACTGCTTTCTGTGTGGCTTCTGTGTCAGTTGAGAGAGTGTTAACGGTTTCTCGGATTTTGTACAAAGTGCAGGACTTCATTATTTTGCTCTCCCGAATTCGTTTTGTGGAATCTTCCAGAGATTCCGATACGAAACTTCTGGGCTAGGCTCAGAAAACAGAGTCCTAAAAATTAGCCTCAAAGCTTCGCTAGACTTGACTCTATCTTTCCTATGCATCTGTTACACCGCTAGGAACGGGAACAAAACACCTTATAAATATTCCTCAGATTACGCCCAAAAAGAACTTAATTTCCCATGAAATTGGCAAATTTTCAGCATTTATGAAAAGAGGATGAAAGAACAGGTTTTTTGGCTAAAATATGTCCAAAAAACGCTTTTTCTACATAAGACGCATAAGGGCGTTTTTTTCAAGACTGGATTCCAAGACGCTTTACAAAAGAAAATTCTTTTTTGGGTGGGGAATCAGCCGAGTTGGTGTAACAGACGCACTTCCGAAGAAGACGTTGTTCTCAGCCAATTCCCCTGTAAACTCGCCATTTTTCTTCTTAATAAGAGTTCTCAAATAGCTTTTCGGAACAAGCCATATTTGAAAAGTGTTGTTAAAAAAATATTTTCGCTGAAAAGGGGCATGGGGGTTATTCAGACAGCTTTTCAATAACCGCTTTGTTGCCCATTAATTTCCAGAGTATTTTATCGCCTTCAGATAATTTTAGCTCGGTCATCAATTCTGTGGGTATATGAATTGTCCCCTTCTTGCTGACCTTTGTTATCGAAACCGTCTTATTCAATTTCAATCACGTCTAAAATAGTATAACTCGTATAAAAATTAACCTCTTACGAAAACCTTAAATTCAATACTTTCGTAACACGTTACGATAATGGACAAGAAACATATACAAGAAACGATTACACTACGCCAAGCGTGAAAGATAGAAAACTTGGTTGGAAAATCGACAAAATGGACGTTAATAATGCAAGAAGTACGACAATAAAAAACCCAACAATGTGGGGTCGTAATGGCTAGAAAAAAGAAGCAAGAAGCTCTATCTGTTAACCGATTTATACACGAAATTCTTGTTAACCAACTTAGTATTCCTTCAAGACAAATCGTTAACGACACGACTTTTGTTGACTATACTGGCTCAAAACGACCAGACCTTCTCATCTCAGAATTTGAATATGACCCAACAACAAAGAATGAAAAACAATTTATTGAAAATTTGGTGGCTTATGCAGAAGTAAAAGATGACTGTGCTGTTGGAGATACAGACTGGAAAGACGCCATTAATCAAGGATTCTCTAAAGCACCTAAACTAAAACTTCCATATTTTGTTGTTACAAATTGTAAAGTCACCATATTCTATAACGCCAAAACAGGAAATGAAATAAAACTCAACGGTAACCCAGTTCGAGAATTTCAGACAATAGACATACTTCGATTAATTAAGAATCGTCTCACAAAAGACCCAACACTGGAAAACATTCTCACTAATGTTGACTCTCTTTCAGTAATTTCAGAAGCTGTTTTTAACAAGAAACTTTGGGAACTAGCAAAAATATATCGTAACATCAATTTTGACAATAACGTTCAAAAAATTGATTTCACAATTGGGATTATTTCTTTAGAATATTTTGAAGAACGAGAAAAACAACAAAAAGGCAAACTGGATAAAACAAAAATATACTGGTCTGGTTGTGCTGAGTCAACGGCAGAAGAGACAGTGGCAAAATTATCAAAATACATTTCAAGATTGGAACAAGAACAATTTGGCGAATTTTCAAATCTGATGGAAAAAGTAAGAGTGATTATAACAGGAACAAAAGAAAAGAAAGCTCTCATCAATGAAGAATTTGTTCAGCAAATCTATGATGTTGTAGATTCTATGAAACCATTACATGGCACTGGTTTCGATTTATTTGGTGCAGTATATGAGATGTTTGCTGATACAAAAGAAAAAAAGGAATTTGGGGAATACTTCACAAGAAGACATTATACACATATTTTTGCTAAAATACTCCTAAAAAATGAGAGTTATTTCAATAAAAATGCTAAATTCACCATTTTAGACCCAGCATGTGGAACAGGTGGCTTCTTAACAGAAGGGTTCAAAGTCCTTAGAAATGTCTATCTTTCAACCAACACACTAACTCGTGAAGCACAGAAATTTCTTGAAAATGATTGCTTTTGGGGAATAGATGTCAAAAGCGAAAATATTTCCAGAACCAAACTCAACATGTTCTTAGTTGGCGATGGACATACTCACATGAAAGCTTTTAATGCTTTATCAGAATGGAAATTTGAACCTAACCAGAAATGGCGTTACATTATGACAAATCCACCAGTAGGTGCAGGAACAATCAAAGCAGAAACATCAGTGTTAACATCCAACCGCACTGAAATTGCGTTCTTGTATAAAGTCATCAAATTACTTGAGGATGGTGGAAAAGCTTGTATATTGTTGCCAGATGGTGTTCTTGAAAATCCATCTTTTAAAAAATTAAGAGAAGATTTATTTGAGAAATGCATTCTTGAAGCAATAATTTCGTTGCCGAAATTTGCTTTTGCACCATACACAAAAGAAAAAATGTATGCCGTATTTTTGACTAAAAAGAACGAAAAATTAACAAAAAAGCAGAAAAATCCAATTTGGATGTATATCATAGATAATGACGGTCTCGCAAACTCTGACAAGCGTTTTCCAACTAAACTTAGGAATAACAGGAATGGTTGGATGCATGATGAAATATCGGGATGGGTTAGTACTGAAGGCGAAGAAATGACGGGTTTGCTTGAGGAACATTGGTTACAATTTGATGATGAAAAAACTAACGGAACAGAGTGGATTAATGAGAAAGGGGAGACAGTTAAATTAAGAAAAGGCGGTTTTGTAAGTATTTCCAAAATTACTGACGCTAAAACATATTGTTGCTTATTGCCCGAATATTATTTGAGACCATTCACACCGCACTTTATAACACCAGACCAATTGCAACAAGAAATTAAAATAATCGAAAATGAAATGAAAAAATTGGCGTAACAGCATGAAGTTCTTAGACTTATTTGAACCCGTAAAGAAGGGTGATTTTGCACTTACAGACGAAGCTGTTTACAAATCTATTCAATACAATGAAAGTTTTGTCCCTCTATGGGGAGGGCAACAGGAACATGTTGAGGGCGCAAGTTTTTTATCAGAAAAGGGTAGAACAAAAAAGAACAAACCAGTAACTATTTTCAAAGGTACTGGAATAATCATAAGTCTTGATGGCAGTGCAGGGAAAATGACCTTTGTCCAAAACAAGAGGTTCGCCTTAAACCATCATGCAGGATTCTTTCGTGTAAGAAAGGATTCTGAAAACTTGATTGACCCTCAATTTTTTACCTTGTTCTACGACAGACAGCTTGAAGAAGCTAGTGTTAGTGAAGGTTCCAAAACACTCACGACTCGCCAATTATATTCAATGGATTTTGACATTCCAGAATATGATGTGCAAAAGCAAATTATGAGCAAAGCAGAGCCAATTTTAAACAAGAAGAAAATAATTGAACAAATGTTGAGAAAAATTAGCACTTTAAGAAACAGAGTTTTGTCTTATGATTATACAGCTTATCAAGCAACTAATGTGCCCATAGGCG
>JAOZIF010000120.1 GCA_026014495.1 Candidatus Bathyarchaeum sp. | reverse complement strand
AAGAACAAGTCTACATGGAAATGCTCAACAGATACGGAGTCTTCACCCACATAGTTGTCAAGCCTGAAGTAGTTGAAAGAGTCAAGCAAGAATGGAAACTGGTAAGCGAACTTGGAGAAGTCACGATCAACGGAAAAACAGGGATACAACTACAATGCTACTTCGGGTCATCGACTTACAACACCAAAGAATTTTCAGTGCTGCTTGACGGAGTAATCACCGAAGCGAAAGAGCAAGGGATAGAAGTTATATCCGCAGCCGAACGGACAATTTTACTACAGGAATGGGGGAAGTAGATATGGCGAGAATCAAAGATTTAACAGGGCAAAGGTTCTCAATGCTTGTAGCAATAAAGCCAACGCAAGAAAGGACTTCTAGTGGAGCGGTCATATGGGAATGCAGGTGTGATTGTGGAAATACACACAACGTATCCATTGGTAACCTGTCGAGCGGAAATGTAAAAAGCTGCGGATGTTTAACCAAAAGCAACATAGCGGGACAGAAATTTGGAAAACTCACAGCTGTCAAACCGACAAGTAAAAAATCAAAAGACAAACTTATTATGTGGGAGTGCAGATGTGATTGTGGAAATATGGCACTAGTAGCGTCTTCTTCACTTGTATTTGGTCGAACGAGAAGTTGCGGATGTCTAAGAATAGAATCGGAAAAGAAGAATAGCAAACGCATGCTCGAGGTAATTAAAAACGACATTTTAAAAGAAGGGACAAACTTAAGCAAGATAAATGCAAAAACAAACAAGAATAACACAAGTGGAATCAAAGGTATTTCTTGGGATCAAAGGGGTGGGTTTTGGCGAGCAGAAATCATGTTTAAAAGAAAAAAGTATTACCTCGGTTCGTTTAAACGCAAAAAAGACGCAGCAATAGCAAGAGCCAAAGCAGAGCAAGAGTTATTCAATCCGATACTTGAAAAGTACGGCAGAGAGCTAATAAAGGGGGAGTGAAAAATGGATTGGGATGGAGTATTCGATAACTGGACAATTGACGAAGTTGTCTTTGTGGAGAAAGAGGTCAAAAACGTCATTGAGGTTTTAGAGTCAAAAGAAATACCAATCGACGACTACAAAGCCACAAAAGACCATATGATTTTGATACTTGGTCACAAGGCAACATTGAAGATACTGGATAAGTACATCAGACCAAGTGCGAGCGAATAGGGGTGGTGAATAAATGGCAGAGGTTAAATGGATCAAAATCTATACCGATATGCTGAGCAACAAAAAGATTAAGCGAATCAGAAGAATGCCAGAGGGTAATAACGTCATCTTGATATGGGTGTTCCTTATCGCCGAAGCTGGAAAATGTAACAGAGGTGGAGGACTTTACCTAACAGACCTGATGCCATTCAACGCCGATGACCTTGCAATCGAATTTGACTTTGAAGTGGACATCATAAAAATGGCGCTGGCTATTCTGCAAAAGTTTGAAATGTTGGAAATCTTCGACGATGTGATCTACATCAAAAACTGGGAAAAGTATCAAAATATTGATGGTATGAACAAGATAAGAGAACAGAACAGATTGCGCAACATAAGGTATAGGGAAAAACAAAAGTTATTAAATGACGTCACCGTGACGTCACGTGACGCAACAGATATAGATAAAGAATTAGATATAGATAAAGAAAAGAATAAAGATATATCGTCCGGCAAAGCCGAACTGCCCACCCGCCATAAATACGGCGAATATAAAAACGTTCTTCTTTCAGACGAACAAATGGAAAAGCTGAAAACTGAATACAGCGACTGGGAAACCCGAA
>JAOZIF010000149.1 GCA_026014495.1 Candidatus Bathyarchaeum sp. | reverse complement strand
GCGTGTACCAAAAGGCTCTCATAGACTATTTTGATTACCAGTTTCCAGGAAACGGCAGAGACTACGCTTACTTAACTCCTGCGATTTTTCGTTTAGTTCAAGCTTGTGGGCGCGTCCATCGCTCAGCCACAGATAAAGGCTGTATTGTAATGTTGGACGAGCGCATTATTCACCCAAACATCAGGCAACTGCTTCCAAACTACTACCAAAAAGAGATGAAAGTCTTAAAGGATTCAAGGGAATGTGGTGAGTGCATAACACAATTCTGGAATAAGCACCGATCGTTATAGCGCAACAAATACAAACAACTCTATCCACACATTTTCTGATTAACTACTTTTTTCACTCTGAATTTTGTATAAGATAATTTTATTAGTTGACTTTGCTAGATATCCAGTGTAAATTTATCTTGGGGCCAGTTTATACCTGGCGTAAATAATTACACGGAATGGTGAAAAAGTGGAAAAAAAACGCAAATCTCGGCGAAAAAGCTTCGCTGCCCGTGAAGACCTACTAGACCGCATGAACAATATCGCTAAAGACAACGATATTAGCCTATACAGTTTTGTGAACGAAGTTTTTGAGTTAACTCTAAGAGCTAACGAACTAGGCGTAAACACTCATGTGTTGCTTGATTCACGCGAATTACTAAAAGATGCTAAAGAGAAGGGTTACACGCTTGGTCTAGAAAGTCTATGGTATGAAATGACCGAAATTGCATATGACAAATCAAAAAAGAGGTCTTTGCAAACTTGGTTTGATGCTGGTGTTTGGCTTGCCAAAAGATATGTTACAGGAACAACTAACAGCCCGTTTGAAGAATTCCAAAAAGACCTAAGAGACTTCACTTGGAATGTTCCTGAGCTTGAACTGAAGACTGAGGCAAACAACGTTTCGGTTCGTATAGTGAGCCCTAGGCTTCCAGAATCGTACACTTACCTTTTTTCATCTTTCCTTGAAGGCGCACTAGAAACCTTTGGGTACCAAATTGACAAAAAAGAGGTTGCCCGAGGAATAATCTGCTTACAAGGAGTAAAAAAGAACACCAGAACAGCCTGTACTAATAAATAGAAATATAAATTGAGGAACAAAAAGGTTGAACAAGGGTTAGGAAGTAACTGCATGTCTAAGGCTAAAAGTAAAAGACTCGTTTACGTGCCTGGAGACCTTGCTGGAGAAGTCACCGAAATTTCAAGGCAACGAGGCGAGTCCCTAAGCCTGTTTGTTACTGAAGTCCTTAAACTGGCCCTAAAAGCAGACAGCCTAGGATACACTCCTAAACAAGCAGCAGAATTCCTAGAAATCATGCAAGCTCAACGCAATTTAGGCGGCGCCTTTGTGCCCACAGACGTTCTGGCCTATCTAAACAACAAAGTATGCGAAACCGAAGAAGTAGACCAGCTACAAGCAAAATGGTATGAAAGCGGAAAATGGCACGGGAAATACTTAAACGAAAAATTCAAAGACCCTGTTTGTGCTCTCAAAAAATTTCTTGAAGCGACACGATGGGACTTGAGCGAAGTTGAAGTTAGACAAAGCCAAAACATGATCAAGTTCAGGTGTATCTCAACTCTGCTTACTGGGGATGCTACAAAACTTCTTGCAAAGTTCATAGAGGGTGCAATGCACAGTATAGGTTACCAGACAGCCAAAAGTGAAGCCTTCAAAGGCATGATACTGCTGGATTTTAAAACTTAATTTTCAAGACTTTAACAAAAGTGTCTATTATAGTATGATTACATACTCAATATTTACTTGTTTATTTTGCAGTTGTTTTTGATGCGCAACTTTTGTGTATTTATCCTATCGTGAGATATGCGATTAAATTGAAATACTGCCTTTTTTACTTGAAAAAACCTTAAATTGAGCAAAAAAACACCATAAATACGTTATTTTTATGCACTACTACCGTATTTTTCTAGAACATGTATACATTTCGTGAACACAGTACGAAACTGTGCACATTAAATATAAATATCGCCTAGACTAAGCCTCATAGACTGGTAAGGCGAGAGCTGATCCTATCAGCGACGCCTCCAATAATACAAAAAGGAGAAAATAGAAAAATGCGAATAAATAAAAAAATATCTACAACACTCATAATAACAATGCTAACACTATCACTAGTTCTAATGGCTTTCCCACTAGTAAGCGCAGTAAGCTTGACGCTACTTGATCCTACCTCAGGACCAGCTGGTGACGATGTGAACATTACAGGTGTTTCGACAACAACTGGTGGACTAATCGAAGTCTACTGGGATTATGTTAAAGCTTGGGATGGAGAAGCAGGTTTAATCGGCAGCGGTTATGCTGATGGAACCTCCTTTGATATTGATGTTGAAGTTCCCGAAGCTACAGCTGGAGCACACAACGTGATCGTTAAAGATGTTGATGCAAGTGAAACAGACTCAGCAGCTTTCACAATGGAAACATCGGTAACTGTTGATCCAGAGGTTGGTGTTATTGGTGATACAATAACATTGTCTGGTGCTAGTTTTGATGCTGATACAGAACTTACAATTGAATATTGGGATGGAGCTGCATACGAAACATTGACTACATCACCTGTTGATGTGGAAACTGATGAACTTGGTTCATTCACATGCACCTTCAAGATTCCTAGCGACATGGAAGATGTAGCAGATAACGTCCGAGTTTCAGACGGTGTTAACACCGAGACCGCCACCCTTACTGTTGGTCCATACATAACAGTGGACCCTGACACTGGCCTAATTGGTTCATCTGTTGAAATTAACGGAAGAGGCTTCACAGAAGACGGAACAGTTGACATCCGATGGCACTTAAGCCCAACTGCTTACATCACTGTAGCTGACAATTACGTAGTTGACTCTGATGGAGACTTCACTGTAACCATCGATGTTCCTTCACTTCCTGATCCAACAGCACCAGGAACGCCCTACACAATAAAGGCAGTTGACAACGATGACGGCACTATACAGCCCACTGACATCTTCACCCTTATCGAAGAAGCTAGTATCACATTGACCCCTAAGATAGGCGAGGCTGAAGACACAATAACCATTACTGGTGAATGGTTCAGTGAATCTGAAGATGTAACCATAACCTTTGATGGTGTAGAAGTAGCAACAGACACAACTGATGCTTTAGGTGATTTCTCTACAACCTTTGATGTTCCAGAAGACACAGAAGATGGAGTCTACGACGTAGTTGCAACTGACGACGACGGTGTTTCTGCAAGTGCAGAATTCACAGTTTCTGCAGCCTTTTTCATTCTTGAAACACGTGCAGATGAATACATGCAAAACAGTATCATGAGCATATACACATACGCCTCAGAAGTACCACCAACTACTATATATATTGAAATCACTGACCCAGACGGTTCAGTGTTCTACTATGACTATATATACACTGGTGATTGGGAAGAAGTTGATGACGACGTTTGGATGGTACCCTATACCCTATACTGGCTAGGCTATAATCCAATCCCTGCTGATGCTCCTCTAGGTTTCTGGAACTTCACTGCATACGATACAGGTGACGACATCGTCGACACTAACCTGTTCAAAGTAGTACCTGCTTCAACAGACAGTATCATTGACGCAATCGTTGGTGCTGAATCTAACATTACTAAAGCTATAACCACAAGCCAAGGCGTGATTATTACCAGCTTGAATGGTTTGGATGCCAAACTTACAAGCATATCCAGTGGAATTGCAACAATCACCACAAATGTTGGTGAACTGGAAACCACTGTTTCTGCTTTGGACATTACAAGCCTCACAAGCGAGCTGGCTACAATTCAAACTGACATTGGAACTTTATCCACAGCTGTTTCTAACCTTGACGCAAAAGTGACTGCAATTGATGGTGACATCGCAACTGTAAGCACTACTCTTGGAACCCTACAAGGAACAATCACAAGCATCGAAGGTAACACTGCTTCAATTGAGACTGATGTTGGCACACTGCAAGCTGACGTTACAGACGTTAAGGGCAGTGTTGACAGTACTCCAGCATGGATTGCTGTAGTTCTGTCTTTGGTCGCGGCAATAGCTGCAATCTTTGCAGTTATTACCATTCGCCAAAAAATAGCAGGCTAAAAGCAAAAACAAAAAGGGATTAATTCCCTTTCCCTTTCTTTTATTTTTTATTTTTTAACACTTTAGCGCAAGCTTTTATCTTTCAATAACTTGTCACTGTTTTTCAACTATTGTTTGCTCTAGCACATGCTTTGTGTGCTTGTCTGTAGAGTGAGTGGTTCTGTTTAGTTGTTTGTGATTTCTATTTGCGTTTGTTTTGTTTCAGAGGAGTTGAATTGTGTTTGACTGATAGTTTTATTATAGGTGATAATCTGATAAAAAGTGTTTAACCATGATGGATTATTTGCTTATATGATATTTATTTGCGAACATTTGTGAATTGTGTAAAATTATGTAATAATTCTGAAAAAGACTTAATACTTTAAAACGAATTTTCCGAAATAAAAAGGAGAATATTAACTTGAATAAGAAAGCGTATACAACAGCAATTATAACATTACTAGTGTTATCAACGGTTCTAGCAGCTCTACCTTTGGTAAGTGCATTATCTGTAACCACAGTTACTCCTAGTTCAGGAAACTTCATCGATGATGATGAGATAACTGTTGAAGGAGACTCAACAACTACTGGTGGCTTAATTGAAATCTACTGGGATTACGTTAAAGCTTGGGATGGAGAAGCAGGTTTACTAGGTAGCGGTTACGCCACCGGACTCACTTATGAAATAGATGTCGAGCTTCCTGAAGCAACAGCAGGTTCCCACAACCTAATAGTAAAAGACGTTGAATCTGGCGAATCTGTTTCCGTGGTATTCACTGTTGAATCTGTTCTGGATCTACCTCAAGATGTAGGTATTGAAGGCGATGAAATAGCCGTTCTGGGTTATGGATTCGATGATGATTCAGAAATTACTATCGAATACTACGATGGCTCTGCATGGCAAACACTCACCACTAGCCCATACACCGTAGACACTGACGACCTCGGATCATTCTCATGCACCATAGATATTCCTGATGACATTGATGCAAGTTCAGATAACTTCCGAGCCACAGATGAAGGCACAAACACTGCTTATGCAACTCTCACTGTTGGTCCATACATAACACTGTCACCTGATGAAGGAATTATCGGCTCATCTGTTGAAATTACAGGAAGAGGCTTCACTGAAGATGGAACAGTTGATATCCGATGGCTTGTAAGCGGCACTTCTTCTTACATTACTGTAGCTGACAATTACGATGTTGACTCTGATGGCGACTTCACCGTAACAATAACAGTGCCCTCTCTTGCTGATCCTAATCCAGGAGGAACCGACTACAATATCCAAGCAATAGACAACGATGATGGCAGTATAGCTCCTATGGAAACCTTCACACTCACTGAGGAAGCCAGCATCGAATTAAGCGATGATACAGGCGAGGTAGACGACACAATAACTGTTACCGGTGAATGGTTCAGCGAAGATGAAGACGTCACAGTAACCTTTGATGATACAGAAGTAGCCACAGACACAACAGATTCTGTTGGTTACTTCTCTGTAAGCTTTGATGTCCCAGACGTATCTGACGGAACATATACAATAACTGCAACTGACGACGACGGTGTTTCTGCTAGTGAAACTTTCACAGTGGCTGCAGCTGTTTTAATTTTTGAAACACGCGCAACCGAATACATGCAAAACGATTTCCTCAGCATATACACTTACTCCACAGACGAACCAAGCAGCTCATCAGACGACGTATACTGGGAAATCACCGACCCCGATGGACTACTATTCACATATGGCTGGTTCTATTACTACGATTGGGTTGAAGTTAACGACGACGATTTTTACATGATACCATACGATGACTCTTGCATCTATTGGATGGCACTTCCTGCAGACGCTCCAACCGGAACATGGAACTTCACTGTTTACGAATCTGCTAGCAGCAGCGCCGACATTATCGCAACTAACCTATTCAAAGTAACCCCTGCTTCAACACAAAGTATTATTGACTCACTTGCTGACCTTGAAACTAACATTACAGATGCCATAACCACAAGCCAAGGCGTGATTATTACCAGCTTGAATGGTTTGGATGCCGAACTTACAAGTATATCCAGTGGAATTGCAACAATCACCACAAATGTTGGTGAACTGGAAACCACTGTTTCTGCTTTGGACATTACAAGCCTCACAAGCGAGCTGGCTACAATTCAAACTGACATTGGAACTTTATCCACAGCTGTTTCTAACCTTGACGCAAAAGTGACTGCAATTGATGGTGACATCGCAACTGTAAGCACTACTCTTGGAACCCTACAAGGAACAATCACAAGCATCGAAGGTAACACTGCTTCAATTGAGACTGATGTTGGCACACTGCAAGCTGACGTTACAGACGTTAAGGGCAGTGTTGACAGTACTCCAGCATGGATTGCTGTAGTTCTGTCTTTGGTCGCGGCAATAGCTGCAATCTTTGCAGTTATTACCATTCGCCAAAAAATAGCAGGCTAAAATCGGCAATCAACAAGGGTTTATTCCCTCTCCCTTTTTTCTTTATTTTTTTAGCAATTAGTGACCACGCTTTATTTCCAAAAATCTTAAACTTAACATAATTCTACATTAGAGCGGAGTGGCTGTTTTGCAGTTTCTAAAAAACATCAATGTTAAGCTGGTTGAGGCACGACCAGAAGACGTTTGGTACGATATGAGTTTACGTCAGTTACGAACTGGAGAAGTGAATTTTTATCGCGTTAAAGACTTCCTTACTGGTGAATGGCTTTTCAAATTGTGCAAAGACAAGGAACAAAAGAAGATTATGATTAAGGCTGTGAAATGTCCATCAGGCATCCGCTTTTCACAGCTGGAAGGCAGTAGTATGGTTTTTCAGGAAAGCCAGATTGACGAGATGCTTTATGACGTTATTTCCTTAACATATTTGGATGAGAATAACAGGCTTCGACGAAATGTTGTCTCTAGTATCGAAGAGATTCCATCAGTAATCAGGGAAAACTATGATATTAAATCATATGAGCTGGCAACTGGAAAAAAAGCACCAGGTAAACATCTGGTTACTTTGAGCAAGCAGGAAAATGAAAAAGAGCTTGTAACGCTTTTTGTGCTTGAACGTGCATGGGGGCTTTCAGAGTTTTCGCCAGAAGAGAAACTGAAAGAAAAAGAGCAGACTGCACAGAAGAAAAAGCTGTCCAAGAAAGAAGTGGACACAGGGCAGGATTGGTCCTGTCCTGTATGCGGAAAGTCGCATCGGCTAATTCATGTTGAAACAGAAAAGTCTGTTAACCATATACTACGAAAGCAGCGCTCACAATAAACTGGAACCTTTAACGTCAAGAAAGTGAACTGACCAATTTACTAACTACTATTTGGTTTGTTGTACTTTTTGAGCTGCAGCATCTATTTGTTTGCAGATTTGTTCAACCACTTGGATGTTTTCGTATCCCATTTCAGGAGTAACTAATGCTTTTCCGTTGCCAGAAATGCTGTCCACAAACGATTTGATTATTCGCGCATGAGAAACGCTATAGTATCTGGGGCCTGTTCCTTTGGTTACAATGTTCTTTAGGTACGCGCCCCAAATCTTGAATTGCTGCGCCATATTACCTAAGTGCAGTATTCCACGTCCAGGCTTTGAAACTATTAAGCTACTAACCGGATAGATTCCTGCGTGGATTGTGCCTCCAGTGCCGTATATGTTTGCGTGAACATCAGTTAGGTCATGTCCTGGAGCATTAAAGCTGATGTGAATTGTTCCAAACCTGTTTTTTTCTGCAGCTAAAACTACCCGCAATTCATCAAAAACCATCCACGAGTTAGACCCAAACTTATCTGTTAGCACTGATTTGATTTCCAGTTTTCCCAGAAACGCTTGCATCATGTATATCGGGTGAGGCAAGTTTTCTCCAAATCTACCGCCTGCTAGCTTGTGGCACCAATGATTTTTGTCTACTGCCATCATTTCGTCAGGACTATGCAAAACCCCAACATCCATGCCTACGATTTGACCGATTTCTCCTGCCTTGACTTTGTTCATTGCCTGAAAAATTGAATGCTCGAATAGTTGGCTATGAATTATCGTCATTTTCTTGTCTGTTCTTTGAAGGACATCTAGCAGTTTTTTTGCGTCTTCAGTGTTTTCTGTGAATGGTTTTTCAACAACTACGTTACAGCCTGCTTCTAAGGCTTCTATGGCTACGCTTGCATGAAATTTGGGTGGAACGCACACTGAAATAGCAGACAGTTTTTCTTTTTTTAGCATTTCAGAGACGTTGGTGTAGTAAGATGGGATATTCCAGTCTTTGGCGAATTTTATGGCGGCTTTTTCGTTCAGATCGCAGACGGCAACTACTTTTTGTTTTGCGTCTTTCCATGCGTTGACGTGTATTCCAGAAATGAATCCACAACCGACTATTCCAACGTTCATCGTAACTATTCCCCAATGTTTTCATCCATACATGTAACCTACTAAAAAAAGATTGTCTCATCACAACTATAGACCTCTTTTTTTTGATGCCGTGTTTATGGTTCTTTTTTTGTGTTTTCTAAATGCCTATAACTCTTCAGGCTTCGAAATGTCAACAACTAAACCTTTGTACATTTGTATGTTTATTTATGCGCAGTTTTTTCGTAAGGTTTATAAGAATCTGCAGTTTTTGTGGTTTTCCTTCAGCTGTCAAATGGGGGAGCATAAATGAAAGTCCAACTAAACAACACCGCCATATTCTTTCCTCCACTCATAGTTCACAGCGAAAGCAAAGACATTGGCGCAGCAGGCTTTGAATACCGAGGAATAATCGGAATAGCAGACGACTTCACTTCATGGTTCAGAAATATAGTTTTCCTTCATGAGTTCATACACTACATCGCAAACTTCTTACCTGCCAAAGTGCAACACATCGGACACTACGTCAACGACAAACTCTTAGTGAAAGTTGCTCATTTCCTTACATCAGAAGAGAAAGCGCGGGGTCACTTGAATCCGCGCCAGTTTCTTCTCAACTGTTGGACCATTAAGGTAAACTTCTTCCCAGAGTTTTCTGATTAAAAAAGTTAGACTAATTGCCAAATTTTTTCGTTGAAAACACATATTTAACGGTTAGTTAAAGTAGTAAATGTCTTATTTTCGAAGTTTGGGGGAGGTGAAAGTATGAAGAATATTATACAAACGGCTGCGGATGCAGGGTCTTTCAAAACTTTAGTAAGTGCCATCCAATCAGCAGGTCTCTGGGAGACTTTAAGTGCTCAGGGACCGTTTACTGTTTTTGCTCCTAATGATGCTGCTTTTGCAAAGCTGCCTTCAAGACAGGTACAGGATTTGCTCAAGGATAAAGCGAAACTGCGTTCTGTTTTGACTTATCACGTAGTGAATGGGAGAATTTCATCTTCGGATGTAGCTAACCTTCATTCTGCGCGAACCGTTCAAGGTCAAGATGTTTCAATCAATTCTTCAAGAGGAGTCATGATAGGTGATGCACGGGTCATCCAAAAGGACATACGATGCACAAATGGTGTAATTCACGTAATCGACAAAGTGTTAATGCCAAAAATGTAGTAGGAAATCCCAGTTAACCAGATTTTTCTGGTTCCCCTTTTTTTGTATGCATGTTAAACCTTTGAACCCAAAGAATGGCTTTTAACTTGCATTTAATAAACACTATACTTGTGAAACATTATGCGAAAGATACCACGTACTATGTCTACTCAGCATCCTGACAACGCTTGTGCTCCGGTATGGCAAGCGAATAAAGTTATTGAGGGCGATGCTGAAGTTTATGAAGCGCATTTTGCCTATAACGAGCTTGGCTGCCAAGAGGTCATGTGGGACAGTGAAGGAAAAGATACAGACATCCGTGTTATACGAAAGCTGTTGACTTCATACGGGGACTACTTCAAAGAAAATGTGATTGGAAAAGACGTTTTTCTTACGTATCGCATTCCTAACCCCAGAGTTGAGGTTGCTGAACGAAAAATTGTTGTTGAAACCCTTCAAAACATCGCCGTCAGTTCTGATGTGGCGTCAACCTTCTACAAGAGGGAAGTCAACCCAATTTTTGAGGTGATATTGCCCTTTACAACTGATGGTGCGGAGCTTTTGTGCCTGTTTAATTATTATCGGAAGGGAATTGTTGGTGTCGAAGACATTTCTTTGGATGGTTCTGTGACAGTTAAGGATTGGGTTGGTACATTCAAGCCAAGTCGTATTGAGTTAATTCCATTGATTGAAGATATGAATAGCCTCTTGAAGATAGACCAGATAGTTGAGCCATACTTGGACGCTGTTAAGCCCAGTTATGTTCGTGTTTTCATTGCACGTTCAGACCCTGCTCTTAATTATGGTCTTGTTTGCGCAACATTGCTTACCAAGATTGCTTTATCAAAACTAAAAATGTTAGAGAGCCGCAAAGGTGTTCCCGTTTATCCAATCATTGGTGTGGGGTCTATGCCTTTTAGGGGGCACTTGTCGCCCAGCAACTTGGAGGGCTTTTTAGCCGAGTACAAGGGAGTTTACACTGCAAGCATCCAGTCCGGTTTGAAGTATGATTTTCCTGTAGATGATGTTAAGCGTGTTGTTGATGTTTTGAACCAGAAGCTTCCATTTGGTGAGCAAGCTCTTATTGGCGAGTCTGACGAGAAAGTTTTGCTCAAAATACTTGAGAAATTCAAGTTGAAGTATCAGATGGTTGTGGAGGATTTGGCTCCATTGATAACCAGTGTTGTGTCGTATATTCCTAAACGTAGAGCAAGAAAACTGCATATCGGACTTTTCGGCTATAGTCGAACTGTGGAGGGAATTGCTCTTCCACGGGCGATAACTTTTGCTGCAGCCCTTTACTCTTTGGGTATACCCCCTGAGTTCATTGGCTTGGAAGCAGTGAATGGTCTAACCGAGGAGGAATGGAATGTTCTAAATCGGTACTATGTGAACCTAAAGTCTGATCTTAATGCTGTTGCAGGATACTTGTCTTGGCAAAACATCAACATGATTCTTGGGATGTACAATGCAGTGGCAAAAAGAGCTGGAATGGAAGAGGAGCGTTTAAGGTCGGCTCTCACCAGATTCTTGCTAGACATCAATGTTGCTCAGGAAGACCTTGGAATCAAGTTTGGACCACGAACTCTCAGCCATAGAACGTATGAAAACACTGTAAGTAATTTTCTTATCGCCTACATGGAACAAGACGACCAGAGCGCTAAAGATTACCTTGAACAAGCCGCACAATTAAGAAGAAGCCTTGGGTAACTAACGTTCACAAATAGCATGACTCTAAATGGTGGTCAATGCTGATTTCGTTTCTTTTTAATGAACAAAAATCCGATAACTATTATCGTGGCTAACAATATCGCCAGCGCTGCCAAAAGTGTGTATGGAAAAGAAACAGGTTCTTTTGCGATAGACCATATTCTCAAATCAGGGTCACACAAGTTGGTTACATACATGCAACCAACGGTCACTATTTCAACCGTGTCATCTTTGTCAACATCTCCTGTGGCAATGTTCCAAGCGACAACCCCCTCGCCTACCTGCCAGTCTTCACTGTGCTCTAGAGTTAATTCTTCGCTATTCCAGTTCCAGACTCTTAGCTGAGCCGTTTCGGGAGGTGTATCATCATCACTAAAACCGCCATAAACTGCCGTTATTCCACTGGTCACAATATCCACATGGTTATCTCCGTTAACATCATTTAGTGCTACAGCTTTGATTTCAGTGATGTCTTCAGTGCTCCACTCATGACTTTTTTCTAGATTAAGAGTTTGTCCAGTCCAGTTCCAGACTCGAAGTTGTGCATTAACTTTTTCACCATCATACGTGAATCCACCAGACACTATTTCTACAACGCCATCATTGTCAACATCATCCACTTTCACGTTCTCAACTACTGTGTTTCCCATCGGGTCGCCCGTAATTGTTGCCCCATAAACGCCGTCTACCATACGCCACTCACTATTCGTTGCCATAGACAACTCTTCTCCGTTCCAATGCCATATACGCAATTGACCACTACTATTCTTCAAGTCGTTATCGTAACCGCCAGTAACAATCTCAACTTCACCATCATTATTCAAATCATACGCGTAAACCGAGTTGGCGCTGGCATCTTCACTCGCACACCATTCGATGCTTTGTTTTAATACAAAGCCGTCTTTGTTCCAATGCAAAATACACAATTGTGCATAAGACTTAACCCCATCAGAGGCATCCCCTGCAGTGAGTATCTCGGGTGTGCCGTCATTATTTACATCGCTGACAAAGATTGAGCTAACATGTATTCCTTCATAGCTGCTTTTTAGAACCAAGTCTTCATTGTTGTATTTCCATACTCTAAGCGAAGAGTAACTGTTTGTGGTGTTAATTACTCGTCCTGCTGTGATTATTTCAGTTGAGCCATCACCGTCTGAATCTGCAGCATAAATGGATGTAATTGCTCCTGCCCAAGTGTGGCTGTGTTCAAGCGTAAATTTTTCTCCATCCCAATTCCAGATCATAAGCGGAGCTTCAAGTTCTGAGCGTGTATAGTTTGCCGTGTGATACATCATTCCGCCTGTAATCATTTCCATAACGCCATCGCTGTCAACGTCGCCCACAAAGAAGTTATGTGTGCCAAAATTGCATGTGCCTCCTACGCCATAGGTTTCCCAATGCTGTTCCCATTCTAAAACTAGTCCTCCATATTCTGCCCAAACGTTCACAGTGACTGCTAAACAAATCACAGTGAACAAGAATGCAAACCGAACAAACTTACGGAGATAAGTCATGATTCAGTATTATTCCCCTTAAAGATATTATCATCAATCTTGTAAAGAGCGTTACTGCGTTTAGGTTTTGTTGTTGCTGCTATGTTTGGGTCAATTACACACTTAAACAAAGGTCTATTTTATAAAATCCAAATTTTTGTAATCATAATTAAACACTAGTTCTGGTTCAGAACAAATCTTATTAACAATTCTTGAACATTGTATGAGCGGTTAAAAATGAAGAAAATATTTGCTTTACTATTCATTACTACTGTTCTAATTTCAATACCTTTAGTTGCAGCAGCAAACTCAAAACCAGCTGTTACCAAAATTGTCTTTATACATAGAGTACAAGATTTTGCTAAACCAGAAGGCGTCGGAAAACCAGCAAAGGACGTTGCAGACTACGAATTCTTACCAAAAAATGTCAAATGGACATCACTTGACTTGGAATTTGTTATCAATCCCACTAACGATGATGGGCTTTCAGCTGATTCAGTCGCAACTGCAATAATCGATGCAACCAATGAATGGGATTTGTGGTCATCCGCGAATCTCTTCTATGATTATGACATTGCTTCAATAGTTTTTGACAGTTCTGCTGTGTTGGATACAGATGTGCGAGACGGCAAAAATGAGATAGTTTTTGGAACAATTGACGAGCCAAACGCTATTGCGATGTGTGTTGTCTGGGGAGTGTTTGTTGGGCCACCAAGCGCGAGGCAAATTGTTGAATTCGATATTATCTTTAATGACGAGTACTACGAGTGGGGAAACGCTGATGACGATTCAACTGTTATGGACCTGCAAAACATAGTAACACACGAACTTGGACACGCCTTGGGCCTAGCTGATCTTTATGACTCAACAATGTATCAACAAACAATGTATGGCTACGCTACATATGGAGAGACAATCAAACGAGACCTATACGATGGAGACAAAGCAGGAATAGTAGCTCTATATGGGTAAATTCCCATCTTTCTTTTTTTTATTTTCAAAATCTATTAATTTAACGTGCAATTCTAAGAGTTAAAAAAATTACCTGTAGCTAAAAGCAGGTTCTACCAAAAAACTGTTGTCTATGAATGTGTTTGTGGCGCCGAGGGAGGGATTTGAACCCTCGCGACCCAATGGATCACAGGC
>JAOZIF010000148.1 GCA_026014495.1 Candidatus Bathyarchaeum sp. | reverse complement strand
TCCATATTAGGAGACTAATAGAGGTACATTGTTGAAAACTAGGTTTTTTCAGAAAAAAGGGAAAAGCACCAAAAAGAGCAAATGCTTAGTGCTTCTTGCTGCTTATTATTGCCCTACATTTGTCGGCGTATTCACACCAGTCTAAACAGGACTTTTCTTTTTCAGACCTGCCAACTTCTTTACCGCAGATATCACAAACAGCAGTATCTTCGTCGCTCCAAATTTCCACGTTTCCAGCACAGTTTGGGCACTGAATATATTCTGGCTTTGGTCGAAGAAACTTTTTGATTCCTGGGCACGATTCTGCATTTGAGCATTCCAAACTATTTTTCATCTCCTATTTGGCTAATTTTTCTCCTTTAATGCTGATTGTTTCTTGCCTCAATGGAACCTTCTTTCCTGAAAGTTCCATAGCTTCTTGAACCAAACGCTTCAAACCAAAACAGCAAGGAACCTCCATGTTCACCACTGTAACGCTTCTGATGTCCGCTGTGCGAAATATCTCAGCCAACTTGTTCCTGTAGAGGCTAGCATCATCAAGTTTAGGGCACCCAACAGCAAGAACCCTGTTATTCAACATGTCCTCATGAAAATCTGCGTACGCAAAAGGCACACAATCAGCAGTCACCAGCAAATCAGCATTCTTCAAGAAAGGAGCATTAGGCGGCATCAGTTTTAGCTGAACAGGCCATGTGGTCAGTCTTGTTTTCCTGTTTTCGGTAACCATTGAGGCTGATTTTTCGGTGGATTCTTCTGGGAATTGCATCGCTTTTACTGAAGGACATGCAGTAGGAGTAGGGCAGACAAGTGAAGCTGTGGATCTGGTTTGTTTCACGTGTTTTTCTGCTGCTTTTTCGTCGAATTCTTGGGCTTCTCTTTGTATGATTGTTATGGCGTCTTGGGGGCATTTTCCTAGGCAGGCGCCTAGACCGTCGCAGTATATGTCTTTGACTAGTCTGGCTTTTCCGTCAATTATTTGGATGGCGCCTTCAGCACATGCGGGTATGCATACTCCGCACCCGTTGCATTTTTTTTCGTCAATTTTTACGATGTTTCTTAAAACCATAATGTTCGATTTCCTGTTTTAGCTTCTAAGAAGGTACCATGGTTCTGTTAGTTGATTGTAGGCAATGAAGTTTGTGTTTGATTGTTTATTGTTTTTGATGACGGTTTTTATCATGTCTTGTTTTCCTTTTTTCGTTTGGTTCACCACACTTTTGAGATAAACTTCATATGAATATATATTCATTTGTTCGTTATAAGCGTTATGGAGCAACAAACAAAGACATAAAACAACACAAAAAACACAGCTACAAAAAATTTATAACAGCGTTATAGTATTATTAATTTACCGTAAAGGATGGAAATTTTTATGCCCGAAAAAAAGAAGGTTGCACTAGTCGTCCACAGCGGCACCATAGACAAACTCCTATGTGCATTCACATTAGGCTCCACGGCAGCAGCTATGGACATGGAAGTACATCTATACTTTACTTTCTGGGGACTTAACATGCTCAAAAAGGGAGCCATGGAACAGGCTGGACTCCCCGCAACATACAAGCAACATGAAGAGATGTTGAAAACAAAACTCAAAGAAATGAAATATCCCACACCATATGAGATGCTTAAACGGATGAAGGCTACGGGAAATGTGAGAATCTATGCGTGCAGTCCTACCATGGAGATGTTTGGAGTAACAAAGGATACATTAATCCCTGAGGTGGACCAAATCGCAGGTGCTGCAGCGTTCTTAGACATAGCTGCAGACGCGGATATAAACCTGTTAATCTGATGCAGGCTACGAATGAAACATCTCCTAGGCCCCCATTTTTTGGTGCCTGTAGAATTGTATCAAAAAAAGGTGTGATTACTCAAAGTATTTAGCCAAAAAATTGCTTAGGTCATAGCAAGTTTTTTAGAAAAGTAGGTCTTTTCATGACAAAAACCAAAGTTTCATGGCTGCCATGGAACAAAGAGTCTTTCCGGAAGGCAATAGAGCAGGATAAGCCGATTCTTTTGGGCATAAGTGCTGTTTGGTGTCACTGGTGTCATGTTATGGATGAGACAACATATTCAGACAGTGAGGTTGCGCGGCTTGTTGAAGAACTGTTTGTGCCAATAAGAGTGGATCGAGACCAGCGGCCAGACATCGATAAAAGATATAATATGGGAGGTTGGCCAAGCACCGCCTTTTTGACTCCTGACGGGGAGGTGTTAACTGGTGGTACGTATATTCCTCCGCAGCAGATGATGGTTTTGCTTGAGCATGTAAGCCTAACGTACCAAAAAGAGAAAGGCAATCTCAAATCCAGAATAACGGAACTGCAACAAAAGATGCTAAAACCTCAAGTGTCGCCTGTTTTGGGCAGCGATGTTTTCCAGTCAGTTGTTGATGCGTTGACGTTGGAGGTTGCTTCGCGGTTTGACTCTGTTTATGGGGGGTTTGGTGTTGCACCAAAGTTTCCGCACAGCGAGGCATTGAGACTTGCTCTTTTGATACATCATCTTGAAGGGAAACCTGCAGCGTTATCTATAGTAAAGAAAACTTTGACGGCAATGGAGTCGGGTGGCATTTACGACACAGAAGAGGGGGGCTTTTTTCGTTATTCTACGACTCGTGACTGGAGCATACCCCACTATGAAAAGATGTGTGAAGACAACGCTAAACTTTTAGTTAATTATCTGGAAGCGTATCAGGTTACGGGAGAGCAATCATTCAAGGACACATCCAAGGGAATATTAGCATACATTAATGCTAAGCTTAGTGACCAGAAAAATGGCGGCTTTTATGGTAGTCAAGATGCTGACGAAGTTTACTACAAGCTTAGTCTAAAGGAGCGAAAAAACAAAACACCTCCCAAAATAGATACGACAATTTTTGTTAACTGGAATGCCATGATGGTTTCAGCTTATCTGTTAGCGTCAGTGGTTCTTGAGGAGTCGTCATACCAGAAGTTTGCTCTGCGAACTGTTGAGTCGCTACTGGAGAGAGCATTCAACTCCAACAAAGCAATGAGTCACTACATCCTTGAAGGCAAAAGCCATCTTTCTGGGCTTCTAGCAGACCAAGTTTACATGACTAAGTGTTTGATAGATTGTTACCAAGTTAGTTTGGAACGAAAGTTTTTGGATAAAGCAGAGCAGCTTGCAGAGTTTATGCTGGGCAATCTTTGGGACAGCAATGGAGGCTTCCATGATAGGCTTGAAGAAAGTGGCGCGTTTGGGGCTTTGAAATTGTTAGATAAGCCTTTGGAAGAAAACAGCGTAGCAGTTGACGTTTTGTTGAGGTTGTACAGTTTAACGGGAAATCAGAAATATTTTGACGCTGCCAAGAAAACACTGGAGTTTTTTGCTTCAAATTATCAGCGGCACGGTCTAATGGGTGCCGTTTATGGTTTAGCGGTTGAGATGCATCTTCATTCCATGCAAATACACATAGTTGGTTCAAGAAAAGATGGGGTGACATCTCGGTTTCTTAACGAGAGCCTCAAAGCATACAATCCGTTGAAGGTTGTTGAAGTATTGGACCCAGAACATGAAAAAGACAGATTAAAAGGTCTTAGGTATCCAGTTACAGATGTGCCTACTGCGTATGTGTGCTTTGGGGGAATCTGCAAGTCTGTCGAAGACCCAGAAAAGGTTGCTGAAGTAATTAGAGGTGAAGTGCATGGAAACTAAAACAGAACCCGAAAAAAAAGAAACAGTACTGAAAATTATTGAGTTATTAGAAAAGGAGTATCCAGATGCTAAAACTGCGTTGCATTACCATAATCCGCTGGAAATTTTGGTGGCCACGATTCTTTCTGCGCAATGCACAGACAAACAGGTGAATATTGTCACAAAATCTCTTTTCAAGAAGTACCAAACTGCAAAGGATTACGCCAACGCAGATTTAGTGGAGCTTCAAGAGGACATCAGGTCCACGGGCTTTTACCGAAACAAGGCTAAGAACCTCAAAAATGCTGGTCGACTTCTTGTCGAAAAATATGATTCTAAAGTTCCAAGTACAATGGAGGAGTTGGTTGAGTTGCCGGGGGTTGCCCGAAAAACAGCCAACATAGTGTTATCAAACGCGTACGGAGTAATTGTTGGAATAGCAGTGGACACCCATGTTCGTAGACTCTCCAAAAGACTTGGACTAACACAAAACACGAACCCCGACAAGATTGAAGCAGACCTTATGGAGATTGTTCCAAAGAGCCACTGGAAAAAAATCACCAACCTGTTGATATTTCATGGACGAAACGTTTGCACAGCAAGAAAACCAAAATGTGACAGGTGCAGCCTAAACAAGCTTTGTCCTTCGGCATTTCAAGCATAGACCAATAGCACGTGTGCATCCATGTTTTCCAAAGAATGTGTTGTTCTATTTTTTATGTGCTAAGATGTGTGAACTTTTGGTAGTGAACGTGTGCGGTGCAGAAATTTTTCACGAAAAAGCTAGTTTTCAACAATGAACTGCTATTAGACTCCTAATATACCGCACAGAAGTGTGAATAAACTACAAGTAACAACACATTTCTTACAAAAAATGAAAAAAGAAATAAACAGATAACAGTATACGTTTTAATGAAATGGAAATCTCCACAAAAGTAATCACTAACTGCAACGAGGTCACGGAAGTAGAGAGCAAATGGAATCGTGCGCTGGAGATTTCTGGCGAGAACCCATTTTTGTACAGTCGCTTAGTTAGCAATGAAATGAGTTATGCTTCAAACAGGGGCGGGAGTCCTTTGGTGTTAACTTTCTGGGTTGAAGACAGACTTGTAGGACTGGTTCCGTTGGCAATACAAAAGATGTTCCATGTTAAGTATGTGTGTAACCTGAGCAATGTTGTGTATTCAGACTTTGTTATTTCCAAAGAATACCGTGAAGAGTGTATAACTCAAATGGTCGAGTTTTTGTTTAACAGATTAAAATTCAGAATAATTGCCATCACGTTCCAAAGTGAGTCTAATCTAAAAACATTAGAAAAAGTTTGTCGGCAAAAAGGACTTCATCTCTTGAAAGCGCCAATTATGGGAAGAACCATAATTCAAGTAGAATCAGAGTGGGAACAGTTTTACAGCTCATTAAAGGGTAAAGTTCGCAAAGAATTTCGCAGGAGACAACACAAACTCAGCGAATTGGGAACATGGAAAATCTATGGTGATGAACTGAACTCTAAATCAATTGACAGAATTTTTGCTATTGAAAAAGTGAGCTGGAAGAACAACTTGCGAGAACAAAACGGAGAACAAAAAGAAGATGAACTGTATAATTTTTTGACTGCAGCTAAAGCAAATGCAAAGATTGAACCAATATACAAACCTGAAGTTTGGTTTTTAGAAGTAAAGGGTCAAGCAATTGCTTATTTGTTGGTTTTCAACTACAACGGCACAGCCTTTTTTGTAAAAACGTCATACAATTCAAAGTTCAAAAAGTATGCTCCAGGTAATTTCTTATCTAAAGAAATAACTCACAACATTTTCAAAAAGAAAAACGTAAACAAAATAGATTTCATTACAAATCTTCCTGGTGACAAAATCTGGAATCCAACAATTAAAAAAAGAACAACAGTTATTGTCGGAAGCAATTCCATCTTAATATCAGTTTTGAGGTTTATTCACAAGCATTTTCGACAGAGATTGGGCAAGCTACAATACTAACATGCAAAAACAAACAGTAAAAACCAGAAAAATCATAACAACACTAAAAAAGTCACAACTGCACACAAAAAACAGTCGTTCATAGAATTTCCTCAAAAAACACTGTTTTCAACAATGAACCTCTATTAGGCGTCTAATAGAAAAGAGAAATTAGCTAAACAAGAACGCTATGGCTTTGCTTTTTGTTTCTTTTGGTAGTCTTTGATTGCTTCGTGCAATGCGTCGGCGGCTAGGTTAGAGCAGTGCATTTTGATGGGAGGAAGACCTCCAAGGTTTTCTGCTACTTCGGCGCGGCTAATTTTTAGTGCTTCTTCAATGGTCTTCCCGATTGCAAGTTCGGTGGTCATGCTGCTTGTGGCTATTGCTGCTCCGCAGCCAAATGTCTTGAATTTTACGTCAACTAGTTTGTTGTCTTTTACTTTGATGTACATGGTCATGAGGTCGCCGCAGACAGGGTTGCCTACGGTTCCAACTCCGTCTGCGTCTTTTATTTCGCCTACGTTTCGTGGTTTACTGAAATGGTCCATAACTTTTTCGCTATACATACTTTATTTTCACCTCAAGAGTTCCTTTGGGGTTAGGGGCGAAAGCGCCCGTAATCTTTTCACCACATCGGGTAATAGTTCCAGCACGTAATCCACATCCTCTTGTGTGGTTTGTTTGCCCAAAGTGAACACCAAAGACCCGTGAGCCTGTTCATGGGGCAAACCTATCGCCATGAGCACATGCGAAGGCTGCAACGTTTTTGATGTGCACGCAGAGCCTGAGGACACTTGGATTCCATACATGTCCAGACCTAAAATGAGAGACTCCCCTTCTATATAACTAAACCTGAGGTTTGCGTTATTAGGAAGTCTCGCTGTGGGATGACCATTCAAAAAAGAGTAAGGAATTTTATCCAAAACTCCTTTGATTAGGTTGTCCCGCAGGCCAATCAAACGTTTGCTCTCAGATTCCATCTCAGATTGCGCAAGCTCTGCAGCTTTGCCCATGCCAACTATGCCCGGAATGTTTTCTGTTCCTGAACGCAATCCACTCTCTTGACCACCACCCTGAATGATGGGCACAATCTTTGTTCCCTTCTTTATGTACAGGGCACCCACGCCTTTGGGTCCATACATGTCATTAGAAGAAACTGACAAAAGGTCAATGTTTTGTTCTTGAACGTTTATTGGCACCTTTCCTGCCGCAGCCACAGCATCAACATGAAACAAAACATTGTTTTCTTTGGCTAACTGTCCAATCTCATTTATCGGCTGAATGGTTCCAATTTCGCCGTTTGCATACATAACTGAAATGAGTATGGTTTTTTCGTTTATTGCAGCTTTGAGTTTTTTGAGGTCAACTACGCCCTGTTTGTCTACAGGAACGTAGGTTACTTCAAAGCCTTCTTTTTGAAGGTACTTGCAGATGTTTATCACAGACATGTGCTCGATAGCTGTTGTTATGATGTGGTTTCCTTTGGCACGGTTGCGGTAGGCAACACCCTTTATTGCCAGATTGTTGGATTCGGTGCCTCCTGAAGTAAAGATTATTTCTTGAGGCTTCTCCGCAGATATCAACTGGGCAACTTTTTCTCGTGCAGTCTCAATAGCGCTTTTGGCGGCGTTTCCAAAAGAGTGCGATGAAGAAGGATTACCGTAATCATCCATGAAGTACTGTTTCATGGCTTCAAATACTCTAGAATCTAGAGGCATTCCAGCGCCGTTATCCATATACACTTTTCTCAAGCGTTACAATCTTCCTATTCTACTTTTTTGATAACAAAATGAATCTGATCGCCTTCTTTGTACATCTCAAGAAGTTTTAAACCAAGCCTCTTGACCAGAAGAGGAATATCAGCCTCAGCAGCTGGGTCGTCCGCAATTACCTCCAAAACCTCGCCTACATCAAGTTTGTCGAGTTCCTGACGGGTCCTAAAGACGGGTTCAGGACAGTAAAGACCAACGCAGTCAAGGTTTTTGTCAGGTTTAGTTTGGTTACCCAATTACAAACCTCCAACAAACCAAAAATTCTTTGTATAACCTAAATAGTTTCCCCTCTATTTAATTATAACTATGTTATAGGCTTGACAGGGCAAAAAACCAAAAAGAAAAGAAGCTGGACGCCCCAAAGCACCCATCAACCAGCTTTTTCTCAAATATCTTCTGGCGGAGGCGGAATAAGCCCTTTTTTCATCAACAACTCGGTGGATTCTCGAGCAGTCTTAATGATGTGCGTTGCCCGTTCATACAACTCTTGCCTGCTTGGCTTGACCCGAGCAACACCTTCCTTGATAGACTCCAAAGCACACGCAACAGCTTCCCTAGGAAAGACTTCCCACTCATCCATACGTGGAACAATATCATCCTCGGTGATGCCCCGCTCCTCCGCAAAAATCGCCAACTCATTCGCCGCAGCAATACACATATCATCAGTTACAGTCGTGGCTTTAACATCCAAAACTCCCCTGAAGATAGCAGGAAAACCCAACGAATTGTTTATCTGATTATCAAAATCCGAACGACCAGTAGCTACAATCTTTGCTCCTGCCTCTTTTGCGTCCCAAGGCCAAATCTCAGGAATTGGATTCGCACACGCAAAAACAATCGAATCAGTTGCCATACTACTAACCCAAGACTTTTTGATAGTATCAGGACTTGGCTTAGAAGCAGCGATAACAACATCCGCACCCTTCAGTGCCTCTTCTGGACCACCAGTAAGTCCTTCACTGTTAGTTTCAAGACAAAAACGCCACTTCCAAGGATTCTCTTCCTTTCTTGCTTCCACATCCTTTCGGTTTGGATGCAAAATCCCGCGACTATCAACCATCACTAGGTTGCCAGCTTTAACTCCTGCACGCATAACAACCAAAGCAGTTCGCGTGTTCGCCGCGCCTACACCAAGTATAACAATTTTTGCCTGATCCATAGGTTTTCCAACCAGCTTCAGGGCATTAATTAGCCCAGCCAGAATGACTGTGGCAGTTCCCTGCTGGTCGTCGTGCCAAACGGGAATATTAAGTTCATCACGGGCATTGTTTAGCACATGGAAACATTTAGGTTTAGAAATATCCTCCAAGTTTATGCCGCCAAACGTGGGCTCAAGCCACTTACACGCAGTAACTAAATCCTCTGGCTTTTTTGTTGCCAAACATATAGGAAAAGCATCCACACCACCAAGATACTTAAAAAGCAAAGCTTTTCCTTCCATAACAGGCATTGCAGCTTCTGGACCGATGTCACCTAAACCCAACACACGTGTTCCGTCACTCACAATACCCACATAGTTCCATTTGCTCGTATGAGAAAAAACCTGTTCAGGGTCATCTTTTATTGCTTTACAGGACGCAGCCACACCTGGAGTATACCAGATAGCAAAGTCCTGTGAACCACGTATAACACATTTTGGCATAACCTGAACTTTTCCCGCGTAGAAAGGATGATAAGCTAACGCCAGCTTGGCAGGTTTCTTTGCTTTTTCAAGAAGTTCGTCCACGGTTAACTTTTTGGTCATGTATTGTGCTTTCAGAGTTATGAAATTTAAGGATTGTTAAAGGATTTCCGTTACCACACAAAATATAACATCACATCCACGACAAGTGTAAACCGAAACAAAACACAAGATAAAGCAAAGCTTAAGAAAGAGTGCGACAAAAGGTATCCATCGGGCTACAAAGTTAGACTGGCAAAAACTTTTAGCCCCAACGTAGCGGGGTGGGGTAGCCAGGTGAACCCGCTGGGCTCATAACCCAGAGATCGGTTGTTCAAATCAACTCCCCGCTACCAAAACATCACAATGACATCTTTTCAAAAAGCGGCACACACAGCTTCAGAAGATTTAAAACAGTCACAACTCTGAACAGGCTATCTTGAAGCAGAGCCTTCAATTTTGCAAAGTTTACCCCGAACAAAAGATTTACACCAATTCATGTTCGACCTTGCGCGTTCTGCCAAGAAAATGCTATGATAATGGTCGTACAACTTAGCTTCCAACTCATAATTCTTGACAGCTTTCAGAAGCGCTTCTTTGCAATCAACTAAATACTGTTGAGCAAATTCTGAACATCCTTGCTGTTCCGATAAACGTAGAAGACACTTTCCTTCAGTTTCCCGGCTTACTGCTGCCCAAAAATACGAGCCTTCTGTTTCTAACTGAGTTGAACATGAAAAGAGGACTTTTGATGCTTCCAACAAGTTGTCATCACTTAACAGTTCTGAAGCTTTTTGAAGCCTCAACAGCTCAGGCAGTGGCAGGTCACCAAAGGTTAATCTCACGCTTTCAACAAATGGTCCTTGACCTTGACGGGGCTGCAACTTAACAAAATCTGCTTGAGAGTTAATGTTAATAAAACTTTTTAGTTTGGGGTCCAAAACCATTAGTTCGTCGGCAATCGACATAAGCACAACATTTAATGCTCCACGCATTATGTCGTCGGAACGGGGGCGCTTTAACGTGTAAAGTGTTTTCGCAATTTCCAGTACATCCGGTTTTTTAGTAACCATTGTCAGCGTTTCCAGCCGCCCATTAGGCCACATCGGCACTAAAACACGTGAATCTTTTAGTGATTCAAACATGTAATCGATGACATTTGGCTGGAAAAAAGGCATGTCAGAAGGAAGTGTAAAACAATAATCTGCTTTAACAGCAAAAAGTCCAGTTAGAATCCCAACAATAGGTCCGCCCATATTGTTACGTTTTTCATCGACAAGTAGTTTAGCGTTTTTTATGTTGTGTTTTTTTAGAACTTCAAGGTAGTGTGCTTTTCGTTTTTCGTTGTTTACACACACCACGACTTCGTCTACAACATCATTAACGTTTTCAACAGCATGAACAAGAAGAGGCTTTCCATGAAGCACAACAAGAGCTTTGTCTTGCCAAATTTCTTGTGCATTTTGAAATCTTTCAGCTCTTCCTCCTGAAAGTATTATTGCAGCGCGATTAGCCATGCCCATTACCTTATAACAACAATTTTTTTTGCTCAGGTTTATGGATTCATGTCCAACCTATTTAATTTACCTTCAAAATTTTCTTATTATTTGAAGCCAAACTGCTGAAGCCGTAAACACGTTATATTATTTAATCTGAGAAATGAATAACAAGATAGGTGTTGAATATGGTTCAGCAAGTAAACATAACTCGGCTTGACATGTCCACAGGAAAGGCTCAAATCATCCCAGACTACATTGCTGAAGAAAAGCCGCTTTACCTTTTGATTAACACGAATTTCTGGGCAACAATTTTGTGCTCACCAACAGACATTCAAGCATTAGCAGTTGGACATTTTCTGTCTGAAGGCATACTCAAATCTATCGAAGAAATTGAAGAAGTCATTTTTAAAGAATCTGAAAGCACTTGTTACGTTAAGTTGAAACCAGAAATCAAAGTTAAAGAACGTGTAAAGATTTCAAGGCTCCATGCACGTATAATCCACTCAGCTTGCGGAGATGGCTCACTTTACCAGAACTCCGACAAAAACCTCAAAGTAAAATCGAGCCTAAAGGTTAAAGCTCAAATCATATTTGACAGCGTTAAACAACTTAACTTCAAAGCTGAAGGTTACCGACGAACAGGTGGTTTTCATGTTGCCGCAATATACAAGGCTGGTGGTCAATTGGTTGCTTTGGCTGAAGATGTGGGTAGGCATAATGCCGTAGACAAAGTGATTGGTATGGCTGCTTTAAATAAGGTTGATTTTGGTGATTGTTTCTTGGCTTTGAGTGGGAGAATGTCAGGTGACGTAGCGTTCAAAGTAGCAAATGTTGGTTTGCCAATCATTGCCTCCTTGTCAGCTGCACTTTCTTCAGGTATAACGATGGCTGAATCTGCATGTTTGACTTTGGCGGGCTTCATAAGAGGAAAACGTATTAACATCTATACCTGCCCAGAAAGGATAGTGTTCTGAAACTAGTTTATGACACTAACTTTGATTTTTCAACAATTACCGTCTAAGTGTAACTACTCTGCAATTGTCTGCCCAAAAGTAGCTACAGACTTTGATCAATGTTAAATTCTACATTTTTTTGAAACTCACCACTTAAATATAACTCCACAATTTCCTATTTGTAAGGTCAGGCAATATGGTTCAACAAAAGTTACATGTAACTTTGCTTACAGGCCGAACTATTGAGCAGGGCGTAGGCAAAGAGGCTGGAAAAGCCACAAAAGGGTATTTTGAAAGCACCACAATGTGTTACATGGATATATGTGACATGAAGAAACTGGGGATAAAGAACAAAACAAATATTCTGGTGACGACTCCAAATGGCGCTGTAGTGCTTAGGGCGGTAAAGTATCCAAGAGGTGCAATGCCCAGCATGATTTACATTCCTTATGGACCTTGGGCTAACTCAATTGTCAGCAACGAGACAACAAGCATTGGGATGCCTTCTTTCAGAGGAACTCCCGCTGAAGTTGAGGCAGCTCCTGATAAGCCGGTCTTAAGCTTGAAAGAATTACTTAAAAGCCAATTTGGAAAGTGAAAGTTATGTCAATAGTTAAATCTGTAACATGTCCAGTTTGCGGCTGTTTATGTGACGACATTGAATTGACCATCGCAGATGGCAAAGTAACTCAGGTGAAAAACGGCTGTGCAATGTGTGAGTCCAAATTTCTAAATTACATAAGCGAGCATCGCACTAAAACGCCTCTCGTACGAAAGGATGGAAAACTGGTTCCTGTTTCCTATGAAGAAGCAATACACAAATCCGCTGAGATTCTCGCCAACGCCAACTATCCAATATTGTATGGTTGGAGTTCTACTGACTGCGAAGCCCAACGGGTAGGCGTGGAGATTGCGGAAAATGTAGGCGGTGTCCTTGATAACACGGCAGTTGTTTGTCATGGACCGTCAATTCTAGGTGTTCAAGAAGTGGGAATCCCAACAGCCACATTGGGGCAGATTAGGCACCGTGCCGATTTGATTATTTATTGGGGATGTGACCCATGGAGCGCACATCCAAGACACTTAGAACGGTATACATCATTCACAGACGGACGATTTGAATCTAGTGAATGGAAAAGTTATCTTAACAAAGTTAAGGCTTCAATAGGCGAGAAAAAGCTGTCAAGTGCTGCAAGGAGAAGAGGCCTCCACTGTGAAAGCACTGAAACTGTAAGTGACAATAAGCCTCCTGAAACCCTGAATAAAGAAGGACGCAAACTAGTAGTAGTTGATGTCCGAGAAACAATGACTGCCAAAGCGGCTGACTATTTCATCCAAGTCAAACCAGGCAAAGACTTTGAACTAATGCAGGCAATACGCGCACTAGTTAAGGAACAGGAGCTTGACGTTGATGAGGTTGGCGGCGTTTCGGTGAAATATCTGGAAGAGCTAGTTGACGTCATGATTAATGCCCAGTTTGGGGTAATATTTTTCGGTATGGGTTTAACTCAGAGCGCAGGTAAATTTAGAAACATAGAGGATGCAATTTCACTCATACGCGATTTAAACATGCGAACAAAATTTGTCATCATACCTATGAGAGGACATTTTAACGTTACCGGTGCAAACACAGTTTTCACATGGCAGAGCGGCTATCCTTACGCAATTGATTTTTCCTTAGGTTATCCTCAATACAACCCAGGAGAAACATCTGTCGTCGACATTTTATTGCGAAAAGAGTCAGACGCAGCCCTTGTGATTGCTTCAGACCCTGTTAGTAACTTTCCGAAAAAAGCGGCTGAACACCTAGTCAAGAACCCTCTTATCGTAATTGACCCTCACATGAACGTCACCTCGATGGTAGGCGACGTGGTCTTCCCATCGTCAATCGTAGGTATAGAAAAAGAAGGTACTGCCTATCGTATGGATCATGTACCACTTCCTCTCAAAAAAGTAGTTGAGGCCCCAGAAGGGTTCCTTTCAGATGAAGAAATATTGACTAGAATACTCGAAGAAGTTCGACGTATAAAATCACAAAAGAGTAAAGAGGCAAACTAAAATGGAGTTACTGATAAAAAACGGCTTTGTCTTTGATCCCATCAACGGGATTAACGGAGAAAAAATGGATATAGCCATACGGAATGGAAAAATCGTTGAAACTGTTAGTGACCTCAAGGCAAAGATTGTTGACGCGACTGGCTTAACTGTGATGCCTGGTGGCGTGGACATTCACACTCACATTGCTGGTGGAGAAGTAAACACTGGTAGACTCTTGCGCCCAGAAGATCATGTGAAAGATGTTGAATACAAGACTGCCATAACAAGGTCTGGTGTTGGCTACTCTATTCCGTCAACTTTTACGACTGGTTATCGCTATTCAAAAATGGGTTATACCACGGTTATGAATCCGTCAATGGCGCCTTTAGGAGCCAAGCACACTCACGAAGAATTAAATGACATACCAATGCTGGACAAAGCAACTTTTCCGTTAATTGGTGACTGGTGGTTTGTTCTTGAATATCTCGAAAGAGGCG
>JAOZIF010000151.1 GCA_026014495.1 Candidatus Bathyarchaeum sp. | reverse complement strand
TCCCTTAAACCCAGAATTACTTTTTTGTCTTGACACAAAAAAGTAATCAAAAAAAATCAAGACTTAGCCTGCTTTCACTCTGGAGAACTACGGTTCTTTGGTCGAAATCGTCAAAACTCATCTCGCTCGTTGCTCTCACGAGATTCAAACAGAGACGATTTTTTCGACCAAACAACCTTGTTTCCAGGCTTACCAGCCAATGTCAGTCAGTATCAGATTCTGCAATTATATTTTATTAGAAAAATATTAATTGAAGTGTTTATCAAGTACACTTGTGATTTGATCCATGCTCTGAATGCTGCTGGTGGCATGTGCTACATTACCATTTTTGTAATACATAGTAAAAGGCAGTCCCATGAAACCTTGTGTCTCGGGCGCATTACGAATAACATGTGCTTCAGGATTATCGAAAGCCATAGAGTAAAACTTCACGTTCTCACGCTCCTCTTCCAACTCTTCCATAGCATCATAAACGGGAATACACATAGGTCCCATTCGTCCACAGCACACCATTACGTTATCATTTTCTGAAATAATTTTCTGCAGCTCATCAGCTGATTCAATCTCCTGGATTTCTGTTTGTAACATCTTCATATCACTAATTTTTTGTTTGTTTACAAATTCATGTCAATTTCTTCATTCAGACATCGTTTAATTGACAATACAAACATACTACTACCGTGTGAGCAGCCCAAGAAATAAGAGCTGGAGCATTCCGGATTCAAAACTGAAATTTTTCAGCTTTTTTTATGTCATGGGAGAGTTTTGAGTTCGGGGTTCGGGGTTTGGGGTTGTGTTCTGAGTTTTGGGTTCTGAGTTTTGGGTTTTGAGTTTTGGGTTTTGAGTTCTGGGTTTTGAGTTCTGGGTTTGTGTGTGAGATTAGCACCCAGGCTTAATTCCTCAAACACAAAACTCTCAAAACGTAATCCAAAACCCGACAATTAGAAGTTTAGACGCACGGCCCCCGAAGAATCGGGGCAGGCTGTACGTCTCTACATGCAGGGCACGATGACCGTTTCGGATTACATCATCATTTTTAGACAGCCTCTTCCCTACCTCCCGCTAAAGTGAACCCAGAACACAAAACCTCTCAACACCGAACTCCAAACTCCGAACTCCGAACTCCGAACTCCGAACTATCAACACTGAACGCTGAACACCTCAACTCCGAGCACAAACCCCCTCCACCATTTTTTCCTTAACTTTACCATCTAATTCTTTAAAATGAATGTTACATGGCTGACAAAATAAACACCGACAGCATATTTGATTCCGCAGCCTGTTTTCAGGGGCTTTATCCCGAAGAACTGGAAAAACTCAGCGACAGTAAAACACGTGTACAATACCTCCGGGGAGAGAATGTATTCAAGCAGGGAGCCTTTTCTCCACATGTCACTTATGTGCTGAGTGGTTTGGTAAGAGTTTACCTGCAAACAGGAAATAACCGCCAGCTCAATATCCGGCTGGCAGGCCCGGGCGATTTTTTGTCCTTCAGTTCAGTATTTGGAGAGAATACCTATCACTATTCGGCCCTTGCGATTAAAGATGCCTGGGTTTGCATGATTGAGAAAGAAGCTCTAAGAAACTTGTTGCAAACCAATGCCGACTTTGCATTACGGATAGTATCCCGTAACTGCCGAAACGAAAAACAATTATTGGATGTAATCGGAAACCTATCTTATAAGCAGATGCGCGGGAAACTGGCCTCTGCCCTGCTCTATCTGTCTTCGGAAGCGTTCATGCAGGAACAGGTATTTCAGCATCTCAACCGTCAGGACATTGCCGATTTTGCTTCCATCTCCACCGAAAGCACCATTAAGTTTT
>JAOZIF010000008.1 GCA_026014495.1 Candidatus Bathyarchaeum sp. | reverse complement strand
TCAAGGGTGCTGTATTCAGGTTCTCCTCGAATAACAAAATCAACATTTGAGTTTGACAAGCACTCTGCTGGTCGGGCAGAAGGATGTAATCCATCTAAAACGGTGGTTATGTCTTTGTCTACCTGTTTTATTATCGACGCAACTTCAAAGGCGGCCTTAGACCAACCCGAAAATGGAATACTGACTCCAGCAATATCAGGTGAAATTTTTCTAATTTTTTCTGCTATCTGTTTGTTTGTTAAACCAACTTTAGAATTAGTTTCATCAATGTCTTCGGTGTGTTTCCAGCCTTCTGTGGGTGCGTCTATGATGCTTACTTCATGCTGTTTTTCTAGAACTGCAGCAACGTACGCAATCGACAACGGCTGATAAACAGTAGGTTGACCCCACACTTTTGGGTGAATACGGGGTGGATTAATCAAACAAACACGCATTTTGCATATCACTACTTATGTTTTACAAGTTTGCCCTGTGTTTTGTTTCAATGGAAACTGAACAATACTGGCTAGCTGTTTTAACCCTAAAAACGTTTGGAAACCCTCTGCAATTTGTTAGCTGTTGTTTGACTGTTGGGCTTTTCTCATTTTTTCTACAGTTTATCTACAGATTATGGGAGTTGACCGGTTTGATTGACGGACGTGTGTAAAGGCTATTAAGTATGTATTCTGCTTGTATGGTTGTAACGTAAAAACTTCAGGCGAGAAAATAATGCGTCCTCGAGTGACTCTTGTAAACCCCCCATACCCCATTAGTCCACATAAACACATGCCTTTTCCACAGCTGGGTTTAGGCTACCTCGCTGCCGTGTTACAGAAAAACGGTTATGAAGTTGACGTTATCGACTGTCAGGCACTAAGTATCCATTATGAAGAATACAAAAAAGAAATCAGCAAACGCAAACCCGATCTTGTTGGATTTACTTCAATTACTTTAACCTATAAATCTGCGTTGCATCTAGCAAAATTAACAAAAGAAATCCACCCCCACTGTGTAACCGTTTTGGGTGGACCCCATGCAACCTTTTGGGATGAAGAAGCTCTCCAAGAATGCCCTGAACTTGACGTAGTTGTCCGCAACGAAGGAGAATATACTCTCCTTGAGTTGGCGCAACGTCTTGAAGCAGGCAGAAACTTTGATGGTGTTCAAGGAATCACCTACAGAAAAAATGGAGAAATAACAGTAAACCCAGACAGACCCCTCATTGAAGACCTTGACAGCTTACCTTATCCTGCTAGGCATCTTTGGCCTGTGGCCAAGCTTCGAAAAGTAGAAGACGTTTTTTACCTCACAACAAGTCGAGGATGCACCTCGTGGTGTGATTTTTGTCAAGCCGTTCGAATGTTTGGCAGAAGATACAGAATGCGAACCCCCAAAAATATTGTAGACGAGTTGGAATATCTTAACAAAACTTACAATGCAACCCAGTTCACTTTCTGTGATGACGCCTTCACTATAGACCCCAAACGAATCGAAGTATTGTGTCAAGAAATCATGGACCGCAACCTGAAAATAATCTGGAACTGCGGAACACGTGTAGACAAAGTAACAAAAGAGCTACTAATTAAAATGAAAGAAGCAGGTTGCGTTTCAGTGTGGTTTGGAGTTGAATCGGGCTCCCAAGAGGTCCTTGATAACATGCACAAAGACATCTCAACCACCCAAACTCTTCGAGCCGTTGGCTGGGTGCAAGAACTCGGATTACAGCCTGTACCCAATGTTCTTCTTGGCTTCCCGGGTGAAACCAAAGAAACCGCTTGGAAAACAATCAAATTTGTCCAAAAACTGTGCCCAAACAACATGGCATATTTTAATGTTACAACTCCTCTTCCTGGAACCCCGTTGTAT
>JAOZIF010000012.1 GCA_026014495.1 Candidatus Bathyarchaeum sp. | reverse complement strand
TTCAAGCGAGCTTTATTGATCAGGGCGTTGGCGGCTTTTTTGTTGATTCCTACTTGTTCAACTTCTTTGACTGTAGCCATGCCCAGGGACTCAATGGTGTTCAGACCTACTTCTCGTAGTTTTTTTATTGTGTTGGGGCCTATGTCTAGATCTTCCAGGGTTTCGAACTTTTTTTGTTCTTCGGGCTTTTCTTCAGTCATTTTCGGGTCTCAGTTCCAGATTTACATGCATTCGTTAGTGCATATTTAAGTTTAGACCATATCCCAGATAAAATGTTTGATTAACCCTGTTCTTTAAGGAGCAAAAAGTATAAGGAATAACATTCTAATTTTTCTGGTCAAAGGAAGCGAAAAATTTTGGTGAATCAACAAGTTGTGGAAAACGTAGCAGTTAAACTTCTGCAACTAGCAGTCACCAAACTACCTTCAGACGTAAAAAATGCAATTAAACAAGCTTACAAGACCGAAACTTCGGTGGCTAAATCTCAACTTAAAGCTATACTAGATAACATCGATTCGGCCGAGAAAACAGGAGCCCCCATGTGCCAAGACACTGGAATAATAATTTTTTATGTGAAAGCCGGCAGCGAAATATCAGGGTTGGACAGAATTGAATCTGCTCTTCGTAAAGCTACAATTCGGGCAACTAAAGAAATTCCGTTACGTCCAAACGCGGTTGATCCTTTCAATCATGAAAACACCGGAAACAACACGGGACGCTATGTTCCTTACATAAACTGGGAAATCATTTCTGGAAATGAGTTGGAGATAACTGTTTTACCCAAAGGCGGAGGTTCGGAAAACGTTTCAGCTTTGGGCATGCTCACCCCCAGTGACGGGGTTGTGGGTCTCAAAAAATTTGTGGTGGATACAGTAATTAAAGCAGGTGCAAAACCTTGTCCCCCAACCATTTTAGGCGTCGCCGTAGGGGGTGGAGCCGACATTGCAATAAAACTTGCCAAAAAAGCTTTGCTTAGCCCAATAAATGAAGCAAACCCTGATCCGAAGCTGGCAAAACTAGAGCAAGAGCTTCTTGATGCTGTTAATTCTACTGGGATTGGACCCATGGGTTTAGGGGGAAAAACAACGGTTTTGGGTGTGAAATTAGATTATGCTCACCGTCATCCGGCTTCGTATCCCGTTGCCGTGGTTGTTCAATGCTGGGCAGCCCGAAAAGCCACCGCGCGGATTAGTTCTGATGGAAAAGTTGAGTATCTAACTCATGAGGTGAGCTAATTTGGTGGTTTACAAGTTTAAAACCCCTGTTTCTGAAGAGCAAATCAGAAAACTCAAAGTAAACGATACCCTCTACCTCACTGGAACCATGGTCACTGCACGGGATGAAGCCCACAAACGTGCCCTTGATTTTCACACGGACAATAAACAGCTTCCAATAAACTTGGAAGGATTGGCCGTTTTTCATTGTGGACCCATAGTCAAAAAAGAAAACCAAAAATGGACAGTTGTAGCTGCAGGTCCAACAACCAGCTCCCGAATGGAGCCTGTACAAGCAGATTTTATTAAAAATTTCAAAGTTCGAATTGTAATCGGCAAAGGCGGAATGGGCAAAAAAACTGTAGAGGCCATGAAAAAATATGGAGCAGTCTACGGAGCCTTTACTGGAGGCGCCGCAATTCTTGCTGCCAAAGCCATAAAACAAGTTACAAACGTGGAATGGCTGGACCTAGGAATGCCCGAAGCCCTTTGGATACTGCAAGTAGAAGACTTTGGACCCTTAACTGTAGCAATCGACACCCATGGAAACAACCTGTTTGAAGCGGTCCAAAACAAAGCAGAAACCAAAAAGCAAAAAATTTACAAAAAACTTAGTTCAACATAGTTGACTTTTTG
>JAOZIF010000019.1 GCA_026014495.1 Candidatus Bathyarchaeum sp. | reverse complement strand
AGGAATTGGTGCTTTATTACTTACGAGAACGAATCACACAAAACAATCTTGAAACCAAGCATTTGATTATCACAAACATCTATGAATGGTTCATTTTCAACGCAACTACTTTCGACAGACTTTTTGCCCAAAACAAAAAACTCGTAAAGCAATTCCAAGACTTTGAAGGCGGACGATTAGCAGACAACAAAACCGACTTTTTCTACAAGCAAATTGCGGAGCCTTTTATCGCAGAAATCAATTCCGAAATTGAGTTTACACACTTTAATCTGCAGGATTATCAGAAACCTCTACGAAATGAAGATAAGGCAGACGACAATAAATTCATCGCCCTCTTCAAACTCTTATCGCCTGAACACCTTCTAAAGCTTCCTTTCACCAACGACAGTAACAGCCTTGATAAGCGTTTTTATAGCGAGTTGCTGCACATTATCGGTTTAACAGAAACCAAAGAAGGAAGCAAGAAACTCATTGAGCGAAACAAAGCAGGCGAACGACACACAGGAACTATTCTTGAAAATGCAATCATTCAGTTGGACAGTTTAGACAAACTAAGTCGATTGAAAAGACCAAGCCAGTTTGGGAGCACACAGCAAGAAAAGCTATTCAATGTTGCCCTGGAACTTTCGATTACTTGGATCAATAGGATTCTGTTTCTGAAATTGTTGGAAGCTCAGTTGATTACCTATCACAAAAGCGATAAATCGTATTCGTTTCTTAATCTCGATAAAATTAAAAACTATGACGACCTGAACAGCTTGTTTTTTCAGGTATTGGCACGTAAATATGATGAGCGCAACGAGGATGTTATTAATGCTTTTGAGAAGGTACCATACCTCAACTCTTCACTATTTGAACCAAGCGATATTGAACAGGATACGCTTTTCATTAGTAACCTGAGAGACGATAAAACCATTCCAATACTTTCGTCCACCGTTTTGAAAGACCAACACGGGAAAAAGCGGAAAGGACAACTCAACACGCTCGAATATCTGTTTGAATTCCTCAACGCTTACGATTTCAGCAGTGAAGGTTCAGAGGAAATACAGGAAGAGAACAAGTCTCTCATTAACGCTTCTGTACTTGGATTGATATTTGAAAAAATCAACGGCTACAAAGACGGTTCATACTTCACACCAGGTTTCATCACGATGTATATGTGCCGTGAAACCATCCGCAAAGCGGTGGTTCAGAAATTCAACGAAACCAAAAATTGGAAGTGCAAGGACCTTGAAGATCTTTACGACAAAATAGAAGACAGACAAGAAGCCAACGAGATTGTAAACAGTCTGAAAATTTGCGACCCTGCGGTTGGTTCAGGACACTTTTTAGTTTCTGCCCTCAATGAAATGATTGCCGTAAAAAACGACTTAAAAATTCTGCAAGACCGAGACGGCAGACGCCTGAAAGAATATCAGGTGGAAGTCGTAAATGACGAACTCATTGTAACCGATGAAGAAGGCGAACTATTTGACTACAATCCTAACAACAAAGAAAGTCAAGGTATCCAGGAAACGCTATTTCACGAGAAGCAAAGCATCATTGAAAACTGTCTCTTCGGAGTGGACATCAATCCCAATTCCGTGAAGATTTGCCGCTTGCGTTTATGGATTGAGCTTTTGAAAAATGCCTATTACAAAACCAACACCGAACTCGAAACACTTCCGAACATTGACATCAACATAAAATGTGGTAATTCTTTGGTGAGCCGTTTTGACATTGATGCAGACTTGAAACAATCACTCAAAAAAAGCAAGTGGACAATTGATACCTACCGAATAGCGGTTGACACATACCGAAATGCGGAAAGCAAGGAACAAAAAAGGGAAATGGAACAGCTGATTGCCGACATTAAATCGGAC
>JAOZIF010000191.1 GCA_026014495.1 Candidatus Bathyarchaeum sp. | reverse complement strand
TCATCCGTAGACGTTTCAGATGGCAGTTTGTCAATGGATGCACTCAACTTAGCACAAAAAGTTTACAACATGTTAAACAGAATTGCAGTAAGCGGAGGAACATACAGAGACTGGTTAGAAACAGTATTCACAGGTGGAGAATATATGGAAAGATGCGAGACACCTGTATTCGAAGGAGGAACAAGTCAAGAAATTGTATTCCAAGAAGTAATCAGTAACAGCGCAACAGAACAAGAACCATTAGGAGCACTTGCAGGAAGAGGTGTAACAACCAACAAACAACGAGGCGGACACATCAAAATAAAAGTAACCGAACCGGGGTATATTATGTGTATCTGTAGTATCACACCAAGAATCGACTACTCACAGGGTAACCAATGGGATACAGAACTCAAAACAATGGACGACCTCCATAAACCAGCACTCGACGGAATCGGATACCAAGACAGTATCAACAGTGAGCGAGCATGGTGGGCAGGATACTACAATGCAGACCCAGATAAAAAAGATACAGCAGCAGGTAAGACGGTAGCATGGATTAATTACATGACAAATGTAAACAGAACATACGGAAACTTTGCTATCAAAGATAATGAAGCATTCATGGTAATGAACAGAAACTATGAACTAGAAGTAACAGGTGGATCGTCTCCGACAAAAATCGCAATCGGAGACTTATCTACATATATAGATCCAGTGAAATTCAATTACATATTTGCAGACACAAGTCTAGAAGCTATGAACTTTTGGATACAAACAAAGTTTGACATCAAGGCAAGAAGACTTATTAGTGCAAAACAAATTCCAAATTTATAACAATATGAAAACAACAATCATACCAAATTTACTTGGAAGAATACAAAGTGTAGAAATCCAAGAAGGTGAAACAATCGAAACCAAAGTAGCGAGAATCACTCAAAACAAAGAACCGATTACAGATAGTGCGCCTATCATATTCACAGAAAAAAAAGACGGAGTACTTCCGGCTTATAATATTCGTACGGACAGATTCGACATAGCACTAGAAGCTATGGATAAAATTGGCCGGAGTAAGGCAAAAAAAGAAAATGCTCCCAAACCGGAAGATTTTGGAAACGTACCAAACAAAACGGAAGGAGGAACACCAAGCGAAAATTAACGGTCGCAGCTAAAGCTGCAAAACGTATCACATGGATATCTAAGGGGGAAATGTAAAAATTTCCCCTAAAATTAACTACGATGGTACGCATGTGATATATTATATCAAGTAATAGGAAAGAAGCTTTTAAATAAAAAGCTCGAAAATGTAAACAATTAATACTTATAACTATGTTAGGAAATGGAATATTCGGCATATTCGGAGCAGGACTGAACGCAGCAATGAGTTCCGGGGCTGCCAACGAACAATGGGGAAACCAACTAAGACTAATGGATATCCAGAACAGGTATAATGAACAAATGGCTAAAAACAATCAACAAAGAAACAAAGACCTGTGGGATTATACAAACTACGAAAACCAAAAACAACATATAAAAAACGCAGGATTAAATCCAGCGCTCATATATGGAATGGGAGGTGGCGGAGGTGTAAGCGCCAATGGAGCACAAGGGCAAGGAGTGACACAACCAACAGACCGTAGTGTAGAAATGGGACTAAAACAACAAGGATTAGGACTACAATTAGCAAGCATAGCATCGCAAGTAGACCTCAACAAGAGTCAAGCTGAAAAAAATAAAGCAGAAGCGGACAAAATTGCCGGAGTAGATACAGACATGCAAAAAGCTACCATTGATAACCTAATAGCACAAACTTCAAATGAAAAAGTAAAGAAAGGCCTTATCTTAGGACAAATCAGAGTAGCAGATGCAGAAGAGGAACTTAAACGAAACATGG
>JAOZIF010000081.1 GCA_026014495.1 Candidatus Bathyarchaeum sp. | reverse complement strand
AGAATAGATGGAATCTTAAGAGGTGCCATCCAAATTCGATTATCAGAATCAAATGCAAATCCACGTTTCAAGAAATAACACTTATCCAGTTGCTTAAATCCAGTCATTGTTCCAGTCTTTTCTTCGTCAGTGTAAACCATTCCAAAAGTTGCAAATGCTCGGGTCATTGACTCTTGGTTGTACCATGATGAAACTCGTGATGAAATATTCAAAAGATTATCATCCCCATAAGCAATCATTGAAACATAGTCATTGAACTCTTCATTACCTGGTCGTTCTGCATAAAATGTAACTCGACATGCAATTGAATTGTACATGCTGTTCAAGATAGCAGTTGCTGGGTTTCCTGATGGCTGTGAATGGTTGAGTTTGTATAATCTCTTGCCACAAATGTGATAAGAATTAACAACACTTTCCCATAAACACTTGCGTACCACAGCATCTTCTTTAGCATAAGTTGGGGATTGACGATAATAATCTTCTATCACTTCCAAAATTTGCCACAAGATATCTGGATGAAGTGTGCCATCATAATTACTAAAATCTCCAGCAACGTGGTTATCACCATACTTCAAAAGATGTTTTGCAAGTTTGTCCCATTCGAGTGATTGACAACGAATACCAACAGCACTTTCAGTATCAATGCGTTTTTCCATAAGAAAAGCAATGAAAGAAATAAAGTACATACGGAATGCAATGACAAAATCCATTGGAGCAGCAGCAAAAACTCTTGTCTTTCCAATTTCAACTTTCATTTTTGGCAATGTTTCGTCTTTAAGAGTGTCAACAAAGATGTAAGGTTGGACTAGACCAAGTTTCATTTCTTCAACTTGTTTAGTAACAATTCTTCGTACTTGTTGAGCTTTATTTCCATAAAGATCCCATTCAAGATTACCAAACCAGAGAGTCTTACCTTTCGATTTTTCATGACACCAAGGATAACCAGCCGATGTTACACGATTGATACCTTTGATATATTCAGAATCAGTTCCTTTAACGGCTTCATCAAAATTCAATACTTTCATGTTTGAATAATTGCATTTTGACTTGGCTAATTGTTGTTTGTACGATAGGACACTTCTTTTCAGAATATTTGCATCAAGTGTTGGCACATTTTTGAATTGCTTCTGAATGCCTTTGAACATTGGGCCATCTTCTTTTTCCGGATGCATCAACTTTGCTGGAGCCATTTCTGTTGGATACACTTTATTTATGATACGAGTTGAATGAATCTTTGTCTTCACATTTGGATATGGAGGATCAAGAATATCTCCCAACGAAACACAGTTTCCTTGAACAATAGCAGCAGGCATGTCTTCTGATGGAGTATAGTTAGGCAAAATTTGTTCATCTTCGTCAATAATGTTGATTAAATCTTCATATACTAACGGAATGAAACATGCTTTCCCAGCACAGCCAGCAAAGTGAACGCCACAAATGCGTCGTGCACTAGTCAAACTATCCATCAGATAAACACTTCCACAGTCGCCTTCTCGTGAACCAATGTTAGTTGTTGCAGATTGGCATGTAAAGCGTGAACCATCAGTATCGACTGTTTCTTGCAATGTCAGATTCTCAACAATACCAAACTTTGTTTCGAATGTTTTATTTGCACAATCAGCAACAGTTGAAACAACTCGAGTACCAACAAGATTTGAAAGATATGATCGTTCCATAATATGCTTGCGCAAATCTGGATATCTCATACATTTCTTGTCGAGTTGAATACAACACAAATCAGTCATTTGGCCTGCACGGGTGTAATCCTTAACAAGTGGTTGTAAGTCCTTCCAATAGTAGTCAATGCCGGTATCTGAAAATGATGAACAAATGCGAATCTTGAAGAGTGGTTGTTTTTCTTGCATACGATCAATCAAACGAACATAATGAGCGTTTATTATGAAAGTGC
>JAOZIF010000065.1 GCA_026014495.1 Candidatus Bathyarchaeum sp. | reverse complement strand
CTGATGGTTTTGAGATAGATTGTGAGATTCTCATAAAAGCTGTGAGAATGGGCTTCAGTGTCAGCTACTTGCCTATAACTTACAGCTACAAGGGAAACTCGAAAGTGAACCTGCTAAGTGACCCACTGAAAATGTTTTTTTCTGTTTTACTATGGAAAGCCAACGGAAAATTGGTTACAAAAGGAAAGAATGCACAATGGAAAAAATTAAGAGGTTTCTATGATGAATGAATCAAAGCAATATTACAAAAAGATATCTCCCACTATTTGGCAGAATTGGGTTGAAAGCCATAGCGAGATTTTTTCAAGGCATCTTGAAGCATTAAGCCGTTGTATGGAAGGTTTGAAAGCGAAGTTTGCTATCGATATTGGCTGTGGCTATGGAAGGTTAATTCCGTTTCTATCTGACAAAGCTGAGGAACTGGTTGAAGTTGACGTAAGTACGAAAAGTCTGAAGAACACGAGGGAGATAACATCAAAGTTTAGGCATAAAACGTTTTTTGTGGCGGGAGATGCAAATAGTCTGTCTTTTTTGGATGGCTCTTTTCAGCTTGTTGTATGCTACGAAGTATTTATTCACATTGAAAACTCTGGAATGGCACTTAGTGAAATGCGTAGAGTTATGGCAGATAACGGCGTTTTAATTCTTAGTACAACAATATTTCGAAACAGGTTTTCACGTCTGCTATGCAGAATCTTCTTGCCTTTACTTGGGTATAAGAGATATTCAGGTGGCTACAAGGGAAAAAATAAACCGTTTATGAAGTGGTTTACCAAAAATGAATTTCTAAATCTTCTCTCATCGCACAAGTTTTCATTACGCGTGAAAACTTTCGAGTCCGCAACATTACATCCGGCGTTGTTCAGTTCTATAATCGTGGAGTGCAGGAAAAGTGGAGTTAATAGAATTGGGAGTGATTAAAATAAAGGATTTTAATACAGGATTCAACTCCCTGACCTCTGCCTTTGAGATAGGTTGTAAGTTGCTTGTACATGCTGTTAGGCGGGTTTTTGGTGTCAGCTACTTTCGGGTAACTTACAGCTACAAGGGAAACTCGAAAGTGAACCTGCTAAGTGACCCACTGAAAATGTTTTTTTCTGTTTTACTATGGAAAGCCAACGGAAAAATGGTGATTATAGAAGGAAGAATGCAAAGCGGAACAAAGTCAGGTTTTTTGCTAAGAAAAAAAATTGAAGAGGAAGCACAAGGGTATGACCAGGGCAAAGTAGGATATGAAAGCAAGAATCCTTTTGTGCGCCTTTTTTTTGACAATAAAATTAAGGCTGTTTTGAAGGTTATTTCTGAGTTTCAGTCTAAACCTGTTTGTGTACTTGATGTGGGATGCGGTGATGGTTTACTGCTAGAAAAGTTGCCAGGCAAACATAAAGTTGGATTTGATTTATCTGCCATACGTTTAAAGCGGGCAGGATTACGAGCAACAAATGCTTCTCTAGTTTGCGGAGATGCTGAACATCTTCCATTCAAAAGATCGTCTTTTGACGTAGTTACCTGCATTGATACAATAGAACATCTGTCTAATCCCAATTATTGTGCTGAATGTCTGGAATCTTCGACAGCGAAAGGAGGTCTTATGATTGTCGCTATTCCTGACGATAGATTCTTGTCGTTAGCTCGATTTCTTTTCATGAAATATCCTTTCTCCCTGAAAGGACACGGACATGTTTCAAGTTTTAAACCTGATACATTTGTTACATGTTTATTTAGGTCTTGCAAGCTGTTAGTGCATAAAAAAATTCCGATTTGTATGTTTCCTGTTGTTTATATGTTTGGTCTAAAAAAAGTCGCCCAAGTGGAACAATTGGGAGGTGAAACTCAGACTTGAAAATTGGTCTGGTCACCCCTTATTTTCCGCCGAATATTGGTGGCATTGAAACCTATGTATATGAGTTA
>JAOZIF010000156.1 GCA_026014495.1 Candidatus Bathyarchaeum sp. | reverse complement strand
TAACTCATACTGGGGCTCATACGCTGAAACCGCTATCGCAGTAGATCCAGCAACAACAACATCAACACCAATTGAACCTGAAGAACCTGAAGAACCTGGAGTACTCGGATTAGGCACAACCGAACTAGCCATAATCGCAGTTGCCATAATTGCAGTCGCAGGAATCGTTGCCTTCTGGGCACTCAAAAAGCGAAAATAAGGGATTAAAATTCCCTTCCATTTTTCTTTTTTTTTCTTTGTTTTTAGAGAATATGCTTGATTGATTAGCAGAGCGTATTCAATGTGTGTTTCGGTTTATTATACTAAATTATTTCTAGACCTGTGATAGATAATTTATTTTGGAAACTAAAGACTGTACTAGAGTATAACCTGTTCTGATTTTAAGTTTAACCACTTGATTTTTTAGCAAAGTGATATTCTTTTTGTTCCTTAATTGTTGGGATATCCATTCATTTTATTTATTATGTTGTAGTGTTTAGTTGCAGGATATGTGTGCAAGCAAAACGGAATCGTTTTTAACTTGCAATTATACTACATTTTTATCAATCTGGATGGTTTTGATTCAAAATGGCATGTCCTGGTCCCCCAAAGAAACTTGAAGGCCCTTTAATGATCACTTCTTGGAGAGCTACTGGCGCTTGTAATTATAGTTGTGTATACTGTAATGTAGATGCAAACATGACAAAGTCTCCTGACGAACTAGACACAGAATGGGGATTGCGTCTTGTTGACCAAATCTACGAGTTTGGTTCCCAGTGGTTTGGGTTAAAGGGAGGAGAACCGCTTTTACGTAAAGATGTTTTCACGCTTATTGCACATGCAAAAGATTTGGGGCTTGAGGTGTGCTTACTCACTAATGGCTATTATGTGGATGGAGAAATCCTTGACAACCTAGTTAAGTACAATGTGTACACATCCATCAGCATAGACGGCTCAGAAAAAGCAAACGATGCACTACGAGGACAAGGTTCATACAAAGCAGCCTTGGCGGCGATTCAGAAACTGTCAAAGGCTGGAATCTTAAACGGCTTATCTATGGCTATAACTAAAGTCAACCTTGATGAAGCTGATCACATAGTTGGTTTGGCAGAAAAATATGGCGCAAAATTTGTTTGGTTTAATCACTTGGTTCCAAGTGGCAGAGCAAAACAACATTTAGACTTGGAGCCAACGCCTCAAGAGTATGAAGTGTTTTTGAATCACCTATATGATTTGTCTAAAAAGCAATACAAGGTTGATTTTGATTTTAACATCCATTGTCCACACTACATTAGAATCGTCAAAGAGCGTGACCCCGAAGGCTTCTGTGAATGGTATAACAAAACACACACCGCCAAATGCATATACTTCGTGTTCGGAGGATACCTGAGCGTTCTAGAGAACGGAGACGTAATCCCCTGCTTTTATTCTGAGGACTTGAAGATTGGAAACATCAAAGAAAACAGCCTAAAAGAACTCTGGGATAAAATGCAAAACTCAGAATTTTACAAAAAACTACAAAACCCAGACAACTTGCAAGGCAAATGTGGAATTTGTGAGCATCGAAAAATATGTGGTGGCTGCAGAACCCGAGCATACGGTCTTACTGGCTCCTATTTTGGACCTGACAACGCATGTCTGTATGAGCCAAAAGGTGACCCTTCCAAGAAAGGTAACTAACTAAAACTGCTCAGTTAACGCTTCATGTTGTTTCCTTTGTTTCTTTGCTCCTTTATATCCGTCAGAATGTTAATCTGATGGCTGCTATGCGTAGTCACGCAAGTATAACAAAAAAGTAAATCTGTAACATTAACTGTTTTTAAACTCGATTGTTAACGGTGACTGTGATGTTTGCGGATTTAGTTTTAGTCGATGGCAACGTTATAACCATGGATTCCTCTAAACCAACTGCTCAAGCACTTGCCATAAAAAAAGACAGAATCGTTAAAGTCGGTACAAACAATCAAATTAATTCACTTGTTGGAAACTCCACTAAGGTCATTAATTTACAGGGAAAATCTGTTGTTCCGGGGTTTATAGACTCGCACATTCATGTTGCTGATTTTGGAAAGTTCTTAACATGGCTTGACTTGACCGCGGTAACTTCTATCAAAGAACTGCAAGCCAAACTTAGAGAACATGCACAGAATATACCTAAAAACCGATGGATTATTGGTAACGGATGGGACCAAGCCTGTTTTGCTGAAAAGCGTTACCCAGACCTTCACGACCTAAATGAAGCCTCACCAGACAATCCTGTAATCCTTTATCATCAATGTGGACGCGTTTGCGTCGTTAACAGCAAAGCCTTAGACTTGGCTGGAGTAACCAACAAAACATTCTCTCCATTAGGTGGGACACTTGAAAAAGACCCAAAAACTGGAGAACTCACAGGAATTTTGCGAGAAAACGCAACAGATTTGGTGTGGAAAACAATACCTGAACCCAGTAACCAAGAACTCATCGAGTCTGCTAGTTTAGCATGCAAAAAAATCGTGGCATCAGGAATAACTAGCATACACTGGATAGTTTCATCAGCTAATGAAATCAAGGTCATTCAGAGCCTTGCTTCACAAAACAAGTTACCCCTAAGAGTTCACATAATAGCTCCAGCAACTCTTTTGAACCAACTAGACAGCTTGAATTCGCTCTTAGGTTCAGGGGACAATTCAACAAGACTGTTAGGCTTTAAGATTTTTGTAGACGGCTCATTAGCTGCACGAACAGCCGCTTTGACTCAACCCTACCTTGACCAGCAATCTACAACGGGGCAGTTGCTGTACTCTCAAGAAGAACTGGACTCGTTAGTAGCTAAGGCTCACAAAGCCCATCTTGGTTTAGTTATACATGCAATGGGCGACAAAGCAATTAACATGGCTTTAACTGCTATAGAAAAAGTTTTGATGGACAAGCCAAAAACGAACCATCGATACCGTATAGAACATGCCTCCGTTCTAAACAAGGAGTTAATTAGTCGCATCAAGAAACTGGGCATGATTATTTCTATACAACCCAAATGTGCCCTCTCCGAATTTTTGGTGTGGTCGGCAGTTGAGCGCTTAGGAAATAGCAGAGCTAGATTGCTTTATCCACTCAAAACACTGGTCAATGAAGGCATACGAATTATAGGCGGCTCAGACTGCCCCATGGAACCACTAAGCCCCCTGCTGGGAATGCAAGCAGCAGTAACAAGACCCTTCTTTCCTGAAGAACAACTAACAGTTGATGAGGCATTACGTATGTACACAATTAACGCAGCATATGCATCCTGTGATGATGCCATTAAAGGCTCAATTGAGGAAGGCAAACTAGCTGACCTTGCAGTACTTTCAGGTGACCCGCGAACATCTGCTTCCAGCAAAATTGGTGAGATTAAAGTAGCGATGACTCTTGTGTCAGGAAAAGTGGTTTACCAAAACTTGCCTTAACTGGGTTCATTATGTTATTTTGTTGTTATGTTAACGATTTTGATGACAATCGATTTAAGTAACATTTCTGGACTATCGGTATCTATCTGTTTACCCGAGCAGTGTTTGCCGAATGATAACAATAACAAGTCTGTTGATTGCGGTCATTGTTCTCGTTTTAGCTTTAGTGTTAGACCTGATTTTCGGTGACCCTTCTCCTAACTATCCGCACAGACTCCAATTCAGATTACATCCAACTGTTTGGATGGGAACCTTCACTCAAATACTGGAGCGCCGTTTAAAAAACAAGAATCCAAAAATAGAAAAAATAAATGGCATCATTTTAGCTCTGACAGTCATTCTAACCTTTACCATACCTGTATATTTTGGGCTAAAAGTCATCTACACTTACCTAGGCGTGCTGGTTTACATAATTGTCGCTGCTATTATCCTCAAACTAACCATTTGCATGAAACTTGAAACAGATTGGGGCAAAGCCGCAGCCAAAGCCATAGAATCAGGAGACCTGACTGAAGCACGAAAATATGCTCACTTCTCCCGAAGAGACAACAAAGAATTAACTGGACCCCAAATAGTTTCTTCTGTTATAGAATCGTTAGCCGAAAACCTGACAGATTTTAGGTTATCTCCAATCTTTTATTACGGCTTTTTTGGTGTTCCAGGCGCCGTCGCCTTCCGAGCCGTTAACACACTCGACGGAATGGTTGGATTTAAAGACCCTGAACACCTTCACATAGGATGGTTCTCTGCAGTCTTTGACACTATAGTTAACTATATCCCCGCTAGATTAACAACACTTCTACTAATTTTAGCCGCAGCAATCACAGGCGACGACTATAAGAGCGCGTGGACAATTGCACGTCGAGACCAAGCTAAAATTCCAAGCACAAATCATGGATGGCAGATGGCATCAATTGCTGGAGCGCTCCGTGTACAATTAGAAAAACCCGGACAATACGCCGTTGGTGACCCTCTCGAAGAGTTGGATGCAAACAAAATACTTCGTTCATTAAAAATCAGAAACGTGGCAATAATTTTAGGTGTACTTCTTGTAGTGCCTGTGCTAGTGTTAACTACTGCCTACTTTTTCCCATTTTAGGTAATTTGACTTTAACGGAAAGCTTCACTGAACTTTATGCAAAACATATTAAGCATAGCGTTTCTTGTAGTTGTAGCACCAAATACGTCAGGTAAGAACAATGACCCTGAATGTAACTCTTGTAAATCCACCTTACCCCGAGGGCGCACATCACCACCCTCCATTCACCCCACTAGGTCTTGGGTACCTAGCTGCTGTTTTAGAAAAAAACAACTACAAAGTTGATGTAATCGACTGCCAAGCCCTCAAAATATCACATGCCGAATTAAAAGCTGAACTCAGCAAACGCAAACCCGACATAGTAGGAATGACCTCAACTACACTCACATACAAATCTGCACTCCGAGCAGCAAAAATCGCCAAACAACTTCACCCCAAATGCCTAACAATTCTTGGAGGCGTCCACGCCACCTTCTGGGATGACAAAGCCTTGCAAGAATCCCCAGACTTGGATGTTATTGTAAGAAAAGAAGGCGAAAACACAATGCTGGAACTTGTAGAACGCTTAGAAGCAGGCAAGGACTTCTATGATGTTTTAGGCATAACCTGCAAAAAGGGTGAAGAAATTGTTCGTAACCCTGACAGGCCTTACATAGAAGACCTTGACAGTTTACCGTTTCCTGCTCATCACCTCTGGCCTATTGAAAACCTCAAAAAATACGGCGATGTAATCTTTCCAGTAATGACAAGCCGCGGCTGCACATTCTGGTGTGAATTCTGCTCGGCAGTTAGGATGTTTGGTCGAAGATATCGGATGCGTAGCCCAAAAAATGTTGTGGACGAAATTGAGTATCTTCATAAAACTTTCGGGTCAGACATGTTTACTTTTTATGATGATAGTTTTACTGTCAATCAGCCCAGAACTGCAGAACTCTGCGAAGAAATAATCCGTCGAAAACTGAAAATAAAATGGGACTGCGAAACCCGTGTAGACATGGTTACAAAAGAGTTGCTCATATTAATGAAGAAGGCGGGCTGCTATGCTGTATGGTATGGAGTTGAGTCCGGCTCCCAGAAGGTCATAGACAATATGGAAAAAGGCTTCTCCCTTGAACAAGTTATGAGGGCCTTTAATTGGACAAAAGAAGTGGGACTAATGGTTGTTGCTGGCACAATCCTTGGTACTCCTGGTGAAACTAAGGAAACCGCATGGGAAACAATAAAGTTTGTAGAAAAACTAAATCCTGATGATGTAGGCTTTTACATTGCCACACCTTACCCCGGAACTCCCATGTACGAATTGGTCAAAAAAAATAACTGGCTAAAAGTAACTGACTTTGACAGATACGACACAGCGACTCCAATCTTTGAGTTACCAACGCTGAGCATGCAAGAGTTAAGAGAAATCCGAGAAAAAGCGTTTCACAGATTTTACATTCGCCCTACCTATATTCTACGTATGTTCTCTAAAGGCGGAGTCTATGGATTTTCTGCAACAAAAACAGCTTTAGCACATCTCCTCAGAGCAATTAAAGCCAAATTCTAACATCAACTCGATGCTATGCGCCAACTGTTAACCTTGTCGCTTCGCTAGCTTGTAGTGTGCAGAACTTATCCCATTTGATCTATCTTTTCCATAGCATTTTGATTGCTTTTTTTGGGTCCAAAATGGCTTTCACAATTTTATCGGGAGTAATCTTCTGATTTACTATGTTGGCTTGTATGCATAATTCGCGCAACTCGGCTGCTGTGAACTCTGGAGTTTCAATTAAAGGCTCAGCTGCAGCTAATGCTTCATCATTGAAATTGTCCATTAAGAAACCGCCACTTTTAGCCTGCTCATACAGTTCTGTTCCGTATAATGGGGTGGCTATGCTAAAGTGAAAAATATCTGCTCCTAACTTTCTTAGTTTATACGCGTAATCTATGGTCTGTTTAATGTCTTCTTTTGTTTCACCTACAAATCCCATTACAAAAAAGCATCCTACTTTGATTCCCACTTTTTTGGACCAAATCAGAGCGTTCTCCACATCTTTTAAATCCTGATTTTTTTTAATAACCTCATTCACAACACGCTGAACGCCCGACTCGGGAGCAATACGTATCTTCTTACAACCAGAACGCTTCATTTTTCTCAAAAGGTTTTCATCAACAGTATCCGCCCTCAAACCGTCTGGAGTATACCATTCAATATCTATTCCATGTTCCACGATTAAATCGCAGATATTTTCCATCCTTTTTTTGTCCAGAGCAATATTGCTTTCAGTGAAGTCAATCTGTTTAATGTGGTAAGTATCAACCAACTGCTCTAACTCTTCAATCACGTTTTCAGGGCTTCTGCCCCTCCACTGTCTTCCCATAGTAAGATGAACTGAACAAAAAACGCACTCGTGTGGGCAACCTCTGCTAGTCATCATTGCTGCCCATGGTTTGTGTATTACTCCTCTTAGTGGGTTTTCTCTTACCGCGTCAAAGTATGTGCTCATGGGGAGCAAGTGTCTTGCTGGAAATGGCAGCGAATCTAAATCTGTAATTTTAGGTCTTGGAGCAGTAATGACCGTCTTTTCATCTTTAAGATAGGCGATTCCCTTTATTTTCTTGAAATCTTGTGTGAATCCTTGCTCTAATTCGCCAACCAGTTCAAGCGTGGTTTGTTCTCTTTCACCTATTACAACAAAGTCTACGCCCTGGTGAGCAAGGCAATCTGCGGGTCTTGCAGAGGGATGTGTTCCATCCAACACGGTAATGATGTCTTTGTCAACGCTTTTTATTGCAGATGCGAGCTCAAATGTTGTTCTGCTCCAGCCCGAGTATGGCATGTTGATTCCCACAACATCTGGTGACCACCGTTTGATTCTGTCTGTTATGTCTTTAGTGCTTAAACCTACCCTGTATGTCGCGTCATCTATTGATTCAAGATTTTTTCTGCCTTCTGTTGGAGTATCTATAATGCTTACTTTGTGTTGTTTTTCTAAGACCGCTGCTACATACGCTATTTCTACAGGCTGAAATACATTTGGCTCTCCCCATACTTTGGGTTGGATGCGAGGTGGGTTAATCAAGCAAACACGCATTTCTACTCACTGTTTTCACACACGAACTGTGGTGCTGTTTTTCTTTTTTAAAGCAACTTGAAACAAGTTTAATCATGCTTCTGGAAACCTAAAAACGTTTGTAAAACCATGATTACGCCGTTACCTCTCAAAAACAGAGTTTACTGTATTGCTCACATATTACTGTGGTCTGGTTGTCCCAAATATGTTGCCCCATTTTTAGTGTTTTGTGTGCAGAATGTGCTCAGCTCTTTTTTCATTTCATGTTAATTTTGTTTCGCCAAAAATCTGCTCTAGAGAGTTTCTTTAACTGTTCAATTTCAAAAGAAAATCAATAGCAAAGCATAGAAATGTAAATAATAATAAAATAAATCTATATATAATTCGTGAATATTTTTTACTTAGCTTAAGTGCACTTGGCTGACGAGTGTCCAAAAGCTTAAATATTTTCACACTAAGAAAGCTAGCCCACATAAACATAAGAGGTTAATTGAAATGGTAAAAGCTCCAATGACAAAAGATTTGATGATGCAGTATACTCTTGCCGCGTTATTCGGTATCGCATTTCTATCTTACTTCGCATTTGGTCTTTCTTCACTTGTAATCTGTCTAATTTCTGTTGGAGTCGCCGTAGGCTGCGATATGCTGTTCGCTAAACTAAGTTACAGATTCCCAAAAAACACAATGTCTGCCGCCGTCTTCGGTTTGATCGTTGCCCTGTCCTACTCACTAGGACTGCCTACAGCAATGGCAACTGAATCAACACCAGTTTTGGCTGGAGGGCTTGAACAATACCTATATCCTGCTCTAATTTCTGCTGTCGGCTTGATTGTTTTCAAGAAAATTCAAGGATTAGCTGGAAGAAAATACGTTAACCCAGCTGCAATCGCGAAACTGCTGATTCTCGGATTGCTATTCTTACCCATGTTCTCATCCATGTCCGCTCTAAGACCTGCAGACCATCTTGCTTCTCTAGACCTGCAAAACCCTCTAACAGCTGGTCTATTTGGCGACTACTATCCAATGGAAACTACAACTCTTGGAACCACTCTAATCACCTGCTATGGAAGTCCTTCATTAGACCCAATGAACCCATACACTTTTGGTTCATATGATAATCCACTCCCCGACGTTTTGTTCAATATGTTGGTTCTGAAGTATCACGGTTGGATAGGTGGCTTTTCAAGCATTGTTGTGATTCTGATGGGACTTGCTCTGTTTGCAGCTTGCCGCGGATACATTAAATGGAGAATAACTCTAGCCTACCTCGTAACTACTGTAATAGTTTCTGCAGTTATGGGAGGCATTTTCGGTGGAGACATCGTGCTTAGAGTATTATTCCATGTATTCATGGGTAGCTCGATCTTTATGGCATTCTTTATGGCAACTGACCCCGCAACAACTCCACTGACTCGTCTAGGCCAAATCATATTCGGTGCAGGCTTAGCAATACTGACTGTAGTCATTCAAACATACACTGGATTCTTGGGTGCATCTATTCTCGCTTTGCCGATCATGAACTTAATGTGTCCTTTGCTTGATCGCGTCGGACTTCCAAAAGCAAGCACAACCAGACTCAAAATAAAGCTTCCAAAAGCCAAAAAACTTGGCGATCAAATGACCACTGACTGTGTCCGCTGTGGACGCTGCCTGACTACATGCTGCAAGAATCTGCCAGTTATAATGATCAAGGAAGCCGCCGACAAAGGCAATTGGGCAAGAGTCGAAAAACTAGGCGCTGCATACTGTGACAACTGTGGTCACTGCTCTTTCGTTTGTCCAGCAAGAATCGATTTGAAATCTATAATCGTTTCAGCTAGAGACAAAATAAAGAAACAATAGCTGCCACAACAATCTAAAAGTGTGCGCAATTCTTGCGTACACATTACTTTCTTTCTTTTTCTTTTAGTTACTGTGTCTTTTTTAATGCACTAGTCTTTAACCAGATTTTGGCAACTTGCCTAAAACATTTTTTCTTTTTTCAATCCATAACCAGTTGCATTGAGTTTTGTTCATTCTTCTTTTTTCCCTTTGATATGTTTTTAACTGCTAAAACCACTATTTCTTACGAAAAACATGCGCAATCTTGTTTGCAAATTGACGTATACGCAAAATATAAATGTATAATGATAGTAAAAGGGAAAAAAGAAAGGAGATAACAAAAAATGGCAAGCTGGACAGATTGGAAACTAAATGACATCCTTTGGGGAATAATTATACCCGTTATCGTTGGTTTCTTGATTATCATTTTTCCAACAGAACTTCGTTCTATTATTAACGACGTTGATTCAAGCGGTATTCTAAACTCTATACTAGTAGATGGACTTGGAGAGGCACTTCTGACTGTAGGTATTCCAATGTTTGCTGGGCTCGTTTGGAATAAATGGGCTGGTGGAGGCGCAGGTTTCATGCTAGGCAGCATATATGCATTATACGTGAATGACACGTTTGCTGCTCTGGGTGCTTTTGATGCCAATACTATGATGGTTGGAGAAATAAGCAACCTTGGATACGTTGTATGTGCAATGCTTACTGGTTACATCGCTGGAGCCCTGAACAGAGACTCGTTTAGCTTCCGTAGAATGGTTGTTGCTGGACTTGTAGCTGGCATTATCGGTGGAATGTTCCTGTTATGGACACAATTAATCTCGCCCTTTGGTATGGTGACCGGAGATTCACTCTTTACTGGTGACCTAACTGAAAATAGTTTATTCCTTAACTTGCTACCGCGTTTAATCTACGGTATCCTAGTACCACTATTTGCTACACTGTTCGGATGGTTCGGTATTAGTCCAAAACAAATGGGCTAATCATATCTGGAACAAAAATCCCCCAATCATCCCCTTCCCCCTTTTTACTTTTTGTTAATGTTATTTTTTTGTTGTAACTATTGGCGTTTTCTTGTTCACTTCGTTATTTTGGTCTAGGCTATTCTAATTGGTTTAATGTAAAACATATTAAGCATAGGGTTTCTTGTAGTTGTATAACAAAATACGTTCAGGTAAGAACAATGACACTGCATGTAACTCTTGTTAATCCACCTTACCCTGAGGGTTCCCATCAACATCCCCCTTTCACTCCCTTAGGTCTTGGGTACTTAGCTGCTGTTTTAGAAAAAAACAACTACAAAGTTGATGTAATCGACTGCCAAGCCCTCAAAATATCGTATAATGAATTTAAAACCGAACTTAGTAAACGTAAACCTGACATAGTTGGAACGACCTCAACCACTCTTACATACAAGTCTGCGCTTCGAATAGCAACGATTGCCAAGCAGGTTCATCCAGAGTGCTTAACCCTTCTTGGGGGTGTGCACGTTACGTTTTGGGATGATAAGGCCTTGCAGGAATGTCCTGATTTGGATGTTGTTGTTCGTAAAGAGGGTGAAATCACAATACTGGAGCTTGTGGAGTTGTTGGAGGCTGGCAAGGATTTCTATGATGTTTTAGGCGTAACCTGCAGAAAGGGTGAAGAAATTGTTCGTAACCCTGACAGGCCTTACATAGAAGACCTTGACAGTTTACCGTTTCCTGCTCATCACCTCTGGCCTATTGAGCGGCTTAAAAAATATGGCGATGTAATATTTCCTTTAATGACAAGCCGCGGTTGCACTTTTTGGTGCGAATTCTGTTCTGCTGTTAGGATGTTTGGTCGAGGATATCGGATGCGTAGTGCAAAGAACGTTGTTGACGAGATTGAACACCTTCACAAAACTTTCGGAGCAGACAAGTTTACTTTTTATGATGATGCATTCACTGTTGATCAGTCTAGAGTTAGAGAGATCTGTAGAGAACTGCATGATCGGAAACTTAACGTAACTTGGGATTGTGGCACACGTGTTGACATGATTACAAAGGATTTGCTTCAGACAATGAAAGATGCTGGTTGCATTGCCGTGTGGTTAGGTGTTGAGGCAGGTTCGCAGCATGTCATAGATGCGATGGGAAAAGGCTTTACTCCAAATAAAACAAAGAATGCTTTCAAGTTGGCAAAGGAAGTTGGACTGATAACCATTGCAAGTGTAGTTTTAGGATTTCCAGGTGAAACCAAAGAATCTGCATGGGAAACGATTAAACTTGTTGAAGCCTTAGACCCTGATGATGTTGGTTACTATATCGCCACGCCTTACCCTGGTACTCCAATGGCTGACACTGTAAAGAAGATGGGTTGGCTGAGGGTAACTGATTTTGATAAGTACGACACAGCGACTCCAATCTTTGAACTTCCAACAATGAGTATGCAAGAGTTGAGGGAACTTCGTGAACATGCGTTTCATAGGTTTTACATTCGTCCTACCTATATTCTGCGTATGTTCTCTAAAGGTGGGGTGTATGGTTTTTCAGCAACAAAAACGGCTTTTGCGCATCTTCTCAGAGCGATTAAGGCTAAACTTTGATGTTGTGTGTTCTTGTTGTGGTTAAGCTATGAAGTCAAAAAAGTTGAATGATAACGGGCATTTGTTGTCATCTGACGATCTTCGAGAAAAAATTCATGCCGCAAACGTTGAGCTCCATCGTTTCGAGGCAAAATATTACACTCTAGTTCATCCAGAAGTATATAATCCGTATGAACAGAAACGAATAATCTCTACTTTGAAGATGATAGATAATCTCATGGCTGATGTTACCCCTGTAAAAAAGGCTCTTGATTTTGGGGCAGGTACTGGGAATTTAACTGGCAAACTTCTAAAGATGGGCTATGTCGTAACTGCGGTGGATATTTCTGCGGAAATGTGCAGCCTTTTGGAAACAACTTACAAATCTTATGTGAATTCTAAACAATTAACTGTTATTAGCTCGCCGATCGAAGATGTGAACTTTGATGAAGGCGAATTTGACTTAATCACTTGTTATTCTGTGCTTCATCATCTGCCCGATTACTTGGGTGCTATTCAAAAACTTTCTGTGTTTTTAAAACAAGGAGGTGTTCTGTATTTAGATCATGAAGCATCTCCGTCTTATTGGAACAATGAACCGCGTCTTTTGCCACACTTGTTAAAGCATCTTTATTTCCATTCTAATCCAATACTCAATACTTTGTATTTCCAACTTGTGGGAATATCTGTTCCTTCTCTTGACTATACTATGTCTGACTATTGGCACAAAAAAGATCATCATATAGACCATGAACAAATAGAGCACCTATTTGAAAAGGAAAACTTTGATTCTTTCACACGCAAAGACTATCACCTTAAAGGAACATGGTTCCCAAATCCAATTTTCTATCTGTATAAATCTATGTGCAAACCTGAAATGAGCTCTTGGATCGCCAAAAAGTAATAAATATTTTTAGGTGCACTTCTTGAATGTGCCTGTTTATCTCAACTAAACGCTATGAATTATACATCTTGCATTTGCTATTAGTACGCACAACGAGTTACACCTTGCACTACCTCTTTGCCTGTATCCATTCTCATTAAATAGAGGCCTATTGTTAACTAATTGATGTGATAAATTGCTTAAATACTGCTTGTTAATGATGATGAATCAAATAAATATTCAATTTAATAATTCATAAAGAAAATCAGTCAACACTAACATGTTCAGTTATTCGTCCTTATGGGGATGAGAAAAAAGTTAAATATATTTTATTTTATACCCTTCACTCGCGCATTAAAAGGAGAAAAAATGAAAAATGGAAATCCAAAAAAACAAAACAATTGCTACTACAGTTACTTTAATTCTGGTGTTAAGCTTCACTTCTATACTAATTGCTCTACCTATCACCACTGCACATGATCCTGCATGGACAATTCCAACTTACGCATACGTTGCACTATCACCAAACCCAGTAGGCGTCGGCCAAAGCGTATATGTCATAATGTGGGTCCATCCAAACCCGCCAACCGCATCTGGAATTGGCGGTGACAGATGGCGCGACTTCACTATCACTATCACAGCACCTGATGAAACAACAGAAGTAATTGATGTAGGAAATTCTGACCCAACAGGTTCAGCATGGGCTATATACACCCCTACCCAAATCGGAACATACGAATTCGTTTTCGATTATCCTGGACAAGTACTGAGTTGGTACGGCCCTACAGGTCTTCCACCTGCAAGCGAATCATACCTGATCGGACGAGGACAGGATGTCTTTGTTAACGATACTTACATAGGCAGCAGTGCAACAGAATACCTCACTGTACAAGAAGATCCAATAGAGAAAATCCCTGATTATCCACTTCCAACAGAGTACTGGACACGACCCATTGAAGGCCAAAACACAGCATGGGCAACTGTTTCATCCCATTGGCTGGGCGGAAGCCAAATTACTGGTCTGTTCCAAGAATCTGGAATTGCACCTAACAGCGCCCACATCTTGTGGACACTAGAGACGCAGTTTGGAGGTGTTGTTGGAGGCGAAACATCAATTCCTGGTGTGGGCTTTTATTCTGGCGGTTCATATGAAGGCAGATTTAGCAGTGCAATAATCATGTATGGACGATTGTACTTCCAGTATCCGTTTGGGCACTCTGGAGGAGGTCGCAGTGCTGGTTGGAAATATGCTTGTGTAGATTTGCTAACTGGTGAAGAACTATGGTCTCGTGACGACATTAATCCAACTTTCGGGCAACTCTATGACTATGAGTCACTTAATCAGCACGGAGTTGTTCAAGGTGTTCTATGGCAGGCTTCTGGCAGCAAATGGATTGGCTACGACGCATTCACCGGAGAAAACTATTACAACTTAACTAATGTCCCATCTGGCACAGAAGTCTACACCGACGAAGGCGGAATAGTACGCTACGTACTCAATTACGGAGAAAGATGGCTCGCACTATGGAACAGCACCGCACACAACGTAGGCCTAGAAGGCACAGCTGGATACGGCTCTGGAACAGACAGCGCTGACTATCAGTGGCGACCTGTTGGAAAAGAAGTTGACATGAGCAAAGCATACACATGGAATGTGACAATACCTGATTTGCCTGGTGACGGTTCTCCAGCAATCACTGCTGTTATCCCCGGCGATTTGATTCTTGGCACCAGCACCACATGGCCAAACTTTAGGCAGGCTGGAACTCCTGATCCTTGGACAATGTGGGCTATCAGTGACCGAGACGACGGCACAAGAGGTCAACTACTGTGGATACAAAACTATGCTGCACCAGCAAACAACATTACCCGAAGAATAAGCGGAACTCATGTTGACGCGGAAAACCGCGTGTTCATGGTAGGAGACGACGAAACTATGCAATGGTCAGGCTACAGCCTTGACACTGGAGAGCTAGTGTGGGGTCCAACCACTGAGCCATACCGCGCCTTCTCATACTATGGCGCTGTAATGTACATGGTAAAGACTGGTTATCCTGCATACGGCAACCTATACACCCAAGGCTATGGTGGAGAAGTCTTCGCATACAACACGCTAGACGGAACAACAAGCTGGAAATACAACGAAACCTACGCAGGCTACGAATCAATCTGGGGCAACTATCCAACATTCATTGGCACTATTGCTGACGGAAAGGTTTACACCTACAACCATGAGCACTCACCAAACTATC
>JAOZIF010000093.1 GCA_026014495.1 Candidatus Bathyarchaeum sp. | reverse complement strand
GTTGATGGCGTTTGCTCCACTGACATATTAGTTATAGCTGCAAAACTACCTGAAGCGTTTGGAATAGTATTATTTCATTTATCAAGCGATCAACTTGTAAAATATGCGACCATAACATCTACGGGAACCAAAATGCCTAGAACAAATTGGCACGACCTTGCGGAATATAAAATTCTAATTCCTCCTAGAGAAACAATGCAGGATTTTACTGCTGTTATTTCTCCTATGATTAAAATGATAAGTAATAACATACTTCAATTAAAAAAACTTGCATCAATTCGTGATTCGTTGCTTCCGAAGTTGATGTCTGGTAAAATTAGGGTTCCTGTTTCTGATGAGGTGGAGGGTTAGTTTTGTCTAAGGTGATTACTGAGTCTGAGGTTGAGGATGATTGTCTTGGTTTGCTTAGAGACCTTGGCTATTGTGTGGTTAATGGTCCGGATATTTCGGAGGGCAGTCCTTTTGAAGAAAGAAAATACAATCAGGTTGTTCTTGTTGGTAGATTACGTGATGCTCTTACTCGAATAAACAAGGACATACCTAATTCTGCAATTGATGAAGCTGTTAAGAAGGTTCTAAGGGCTACTAGCCAGAACTTGGTTGCTGATAATCAGGCATTTCATGATTTGCTTGTTAATGGTGTTTCTGTTCAATTCAAACGAAAGGATGGAACTATTAAAGATGAGTTGGTCTGGTTAATTGATTTTAATGAAAGTGGTGACAAAAACTGTTTCAACAACGAGTTTTTGGCAGTTAACCAGTTTACGATAATAGAAGACCGAAACAACAGAAGACCAGACATTATACTGTTCGTGAACGGGTTACCTCTTGTTTTGATGGAACTAAAAAACCCAGTAGACGAAAAAGCAACAATATGGACTGCTTATGAACAGCTTCAAACATATAAAAAAGAGATTTCGTCCATATTCCGATACAACGAAATACTGGTAATCAGTGACGGTTTAGAAGCCAGAGCGGGAACAGTGACCTCAAAAAAAGAACGGTTCATGCCATGGAAAACCATAGGCACCAAAAAAATGCCCAAATCCGTTTCCCAGATAGAAGTTCTCATTAAAGGAATGCTAAACAAACAAACATTGCTTGACATTATCAGACACTTCATCGTTTACGAGGCAGACAGGGACAAAGACGGCAACCTGAAAACCTCAAAAAAACTTGCGGCATACCAACAATACAACGCCGCAAACAAAGCCATAGAAGCCACAATCAAAGCCACTAAGTCAAACAAGAAAGCAGGAATCGTCTGGCACACGCAGGGCTCTGGAAAAAGCCTTACTATGGTTTTTTACACAGGAAAAATGGCAACTGAACCAAAACTGGAAAACCCAACAATCGTCATGCTAACAGATAGAAACGACCTAGACGACCAACTGTTCGGAACCTTTAGCAGATGCCAAGAACTGCTACGACAAAAACCACAACAAGCAGAAACACGAGACCAACTAAAAGAGTTACTCAACGTAGCATCAGGCGGAATCATATTCACCACTATCCAAAAATTCTTCCCAGAAAAAGGAAACAAAAAATACCCAACCCTTTCTGAAAGAAAAAACATCATCATAATCGCAGACGAAGCCCACAGAAGCCAGTACGGCTTCGGACTTAAAATCTCAAAAAACGCAGACAAACCCCTGCTAAAATACGGATACGCAAAATACCTCAGAGACGCCATACCCAACGCCACATTCATCGGATTCACCGGAACACCAATAGAAAGAGCAGACCGAAGCACACCCGCAGTATTCGGCAAAAACATTGACATCTATGACGTTCAGCAATCAGTGGAAGACGGCACAACAGTCAAAATATACTACGAAAGCAGACTCGCAAAAATAGAACTAAAACCCGAAGAACGCCCCAAAATCGACCCCGAATTCGAAGAAATAACAGAAGGCGAAGAAATAGAAAGCAAA
>JAOZIF010000170.1 GCA_026014495.1 Candidatus Bathyarchaeum sp. | reverse complement strand
GTGCAAGAAAATTGTTGCAATATAGTTCTGCGTAAGAGTCGTGGTGACCTTCACCTGTAATCGGCTGAAAGACTACTATGGTTTTCATCTTTGATTCTTGGTATGATTTTTATTCTTAATAAAGGTTGCATTACATCCTTCAATGTATACGCAACACATGCCAGCTTTCTTTAATAGTGAGATGCTATGAGATATCCTGTCGGCATATCCTGAGTCTAAAGGTGTATGTCCTTCATCGAATTCAATGCACAGTACATTAGGGAGTTGATCCTCTTCGATGATGTTGCGAATTACACCATATTCAGCTCCTTCTATGTCCATTTTTAAAAGAGCGATATTTTCGATGCCAAGCTTTTTCTTTATTGAACTCAGTTTGTAACAGGTAGCAGAAAAAAAGCGTTCCGTTTTTTGTAGATTTACTGTCGAACACGAAACATGCTCTTCGTTTTTAGGCAGATAAAATTTCATTTTTGCATCTTCATGCGCAATGCCAAACGGGTACAACTTAATTTGTTTCAAGTGGCGTTCGTCAATGTTATAAAAAAGTGATTTGCTGTTGTTGATCGGGAATCGTTTTCCTGAAATTACAGCGTTGTACAGATTGTTAAAATGATCAATTGCACGTGGAGTTGGATCAATAATGTGGATGGTGCAGTTAAATTTTGAAGCTAACTCGCAGTCAAAACTAATATCTTCACCCGCCCCCGCGCTAATGCAATGACTTGTTTTGTCGAGGTTTATATCGATTGGAATATTCCAGCCACCGTACTCTGTACCAAGTCTCATGCAGCGAGTGGCTAGTATCTGATCGTTGTCAACGAACGGCGACAAAGGAGAATCTATTCTTTTAGGAGAAGGCTTTTTAAACCGTGAAAATATTCTTTTTAACATTACGACTTGCTCTAATAAGACTGTTTATTTGTAGGAGTTGCTGTTGAATACAGGATTGTTATCCCGAATAAAAAATAAATCCCATTGCCAAAGAGCCATATCCTTTTCTCGCCACAATGGCTCAGAAAAATCCACGACCCTAAATCCACGGCGTGCCATATCCGTACACATTTCATGGAAAAGCAAGGCATCCTGATTTAGCTTGAAAATATATGTTTCAATCACAACAAGATTAGCTTGTGTCAGAAGTTGTTGTGCTCCATTCAAAATTGGGACTTCGAAACCATGCGTATCGAGTTTCAATAGATAGGGGCCGTTTAGCCCAGCGTTATTTACAGCAGAATCAAGTGTTGTCATTGGAAAGCTTGTCTGTGCTTGTTCATTTGGAGAGTGACTTGCGCACCCTCCAAAGGGGTCTGTGTCGTCAAAAAAACATTCCCCTTCATAGTCTCCCGCAGCACTTAATATATATTGGGCATTGATATTGTTACTGCAAAACGTATCAAGGGCATCCAAATGATAATTTTGAGCCTCAACTAGAAAGTAGGAAGCATCCGGTATATGCCCCATACACATCTTTGACCAAGAACCATCGGAAGCGCCTACATCAATTACTGATTTGATTTCGAGTTCACGCTTAAAGATTCTTGTCAGTGCACGGTCCGTTGACGCAGAATGGAACGTTGCCCATTCTGGAGTTAGGTGGCTTACATTATTGCTATTTAGTAGATTCGTTGCTTTTGAAAATATTTTTTTGAGCATGGTTACCATAGATGTTTTGAAAGTTTATCGTATAGGTGTTGTGTAGAACATTTTCTCAGTGTAGCCCACACTATTTTTTTCCTTTTTCGTGTTTCTTCTTTTTTAATGAGTTCCCATTTCCCATTCTCTGCATTTTCTTCCGCAGTTATAATGCTAGGAGGTATGTGCTCGTTCTTCAGGATTTGCCACAGTTTTTTTTTCCTGTGGTGTGAAGGTGTTATTTTTTCAATCTCAGAACGGTATGACATAAGATCGCCACTAAGTTGTCCAGGGCGGGGCCTGAAGGCGCCGAGTT
>JAOZIF010000185.1 GCA_026014495.1 Candidatus Bathyarchaeum sp. | reverse complement strand
GGTAGTGTAAAGTGAGCTATGAAAAAGCAAAGAAAAGAAAAAAGACATGAATGAATCTTGATAAGTGAGTAATTACTTCAAAAGATAGGTGAATTTTAGTCTACCGCCACCCTTGACAGCATGGAAAACAATGCTCTGAAGTAGATAACGACGGCGAAAGAACTCAAAAACAGATAATTTTCACCGTCTGATCACAGCATTGTAGCATTGTTTATCCAGACCATCAAGGGCAGGTCCTTCGGATGGCTAGATTGTTCACCTCAGGCTCATGAATCTAAAAACAGATAATTTAAGCTGGGCTAGTTTTCTGCATATTTAAGACAGTCTGTTGACCAAGAAAAATGAGTAATTGCCATTTGCCGGGCATATTATCAGCATTACTCAGCATGTCTACAGAATTAAGAACCTGATAACTTTTAGACTGATGTGGACGAAGAAAGTTGTAATAGGCTACCCACAAAGAAACAGCGTAGTTGGCACCATCATAATTATCATAACCACAAGAGCAACGATAGGTAGCTTTGAAAGAGCGGTTCAATCTTTCAACCATTTGTTTAAAGGGTCGGAACACTTTAGAAACAGCATCATCATTAGTAAGACCGATAACTTTAGTAATGTCAAAGTTAAGAGGGTTCTCATCTTTGAGAGCAAATTGTTGAGCGGCTAGGGGATAAGCACTGTAACCATCAGCAATGAAATTAAACTTTTCAGGAAGTTCTTTGATATGGCGAAAAGCCATACGCATAGCCATGATACAAGGACCAACGCCACGGTTATCAGATACTCTATAACCAATGATGGAACGAGAGACAGCATCCATGATAAACCAGATGTATCCCTTGATACCACGGACCTTGATATAGGTTTCATCAGCAACTATAGTATTACCAACATTGTAATCATAGTGATCAACAAATGGTTTAATAACAACAGCAGCAGTTTTGGCATAATTAGCAACCATCGTATGGGAGACGTTTATGTTGTAGAGATCTTTCAAAGCTTGAGAAGTTTTGCGAAGAGAAAGACCAAGGTTGACATGTAGAGTCAGGCAAAGAGACATGATATAAGCATTATTCCTAGAGAATTTTAGAGAAGAAGCATTTTTAGGCAGGGAATCTAAGTCCATGCGAAAGAAATCCACAGTAAATTCACGGTAGATGTAATGGAGTTTGTACTTGTTTTTGCCGTAGTCCGCTAGGTCATCCTTATCTACCTTTTTAAGGTTGTTTAGATAGTAAGAGCACTTAAGGTTGACGCATTTATGTACAATAAAGTGCTTGCGGTCTTTCTTGTGAACAAGAGAATGACCGCAGTAAGGGCAACGAAGTTTCAGGGGTTGGTTGTACTTGTTTTCAGCAGGATTAAAACGAGCCTGGCATACTTTACAGAGAATTTGACCTTTGGAACCATTGTTTTTGTAGAGATAAGGCAGTGGAGCACCACAACGGGGACAATGGCAATCCTCAGGGATATCACATTTGCTACGACGATTAACAGGCTTAACAGTATAGTTATAGCGTTCTTTGTAGTATAGAATGAGTTCGTTGTAATCCCAAATCTCAAAACGAATGACCTTAGGAAGAATATCAGTTTTAAACTTCTGATACTTCGGAGAGTGAGCATCATCGTAAGCCCACTGCTTTAGAGGGATATATTTAGCAATAAAAAGGGTTAACCAGCAAATTTGTTTATATTGGTATTGGATTATTAAAAGTAAATACGATATAATTGAGTTCATAACAATGACCTTTCTTTCAGGGAGAATTTTGTGTGAGAGCTTAATTATAACTGAAAATGGGGGGTCATTGTTTTTGTTTACAAAAAAACTTTGAAAACCTTTGAAAATAAAGAAAGATAATCAAAAAGGAGTGTCAAAACTTGACACTACCATTCCTAAAGGTAGTGTAAAGTAGCTTATGAAAAATCAAAACAAATAAAAAAACATCTAAT
>JAOZIF010000094.1 GCA_026014495.1 Candidatus Bathyarchaeum sp. | reverse complement strand
TGATCAAGCTCTTGTTTGATTGGATGAGGAGGCGCTCTGACAATCAAGGAGAGAAAAATGAAAACAACAGCAATTAAAAAAACCAGATTTACAACTAAAACCGTTGTCAACATTGGATTGTTTACAGCAATAAGTGTTGTGCTTAAACTTTTATTTGAAGTTTACATTCCACTTGCAGGATTTTCTTCTTTGCGGATCAACTTTACCACCGTGCCAATTGTCATGTCTGGAATGTTTTTCGGACCGGTTGCCGGTGCTGTCACGGGAACCATATCCGACATCTTGTGTTACATTATAAAACCGGCTGGCCCGTATTTTCCCGGATTCACCATATCCAGTGCTTTGACTGGTTGGATTCCAGGGATCATATTCCTTATTGCCAAAAAGTATGACGACAAAGTAATTAGATATAACCTACTCAATATTGTCAGCGTATTTAGTTTGGCTTTTCTGATTTTGGGAGTTTTGGTTTTCCAAAACAATCTCGGTCTGGAAAACGGAAAAGTGATGTTGCTCGGGACGGAACTGCCCATGTTTTTCGTTGCCTTGTATATACTTATCGTTTTGGGATTTGCAGCGATTCCGCTGCTTTATAGCCGGTTTCAAAGCGACACAATATCTGGGAACTTTGGTTTGGACAAAGTATTTTTTACAGTAACACTGACACAAATCGTCACTTCGCTAATATTGAACACTTGGTTTTTGTCAATGATGTTTGATCAAGGATTTATTGTCTTCCTGCCTGGGAGACTAATTACCAACTTTGTCTTGATCCCATTATTTTCGTTAATCATTTTTAGTGTTCAAAAATATATTAAAATATTTCATTAAGAGGAGGAACATGCATGAGTTTTAAAAGTGATATTGAAATTGCACAAGAAGCTACGCCACAAGACATCCGAGAAATTGCATCGAAACTGGGTTTGACAGAAGACGACCTGGATCTTTACGGTAAACACAAAGCAAAGGTGGACATCAATCTTCTGAAAAATCCATCCGGCAGAAAAGCAAAGTTGATTTTGACAACTGCCATCAACCCGACACCTGCAGGTGAAGGAAAGACTACGACGACCATCGGTGCTGCAGACGCATTGGCCAAATTGGGTAAAAACGTTATGGTTGCATTGAGAGAGCCGTCTTTGGGACCAGTATTCGGCGTTAAAGGTGGAGCAGCCGGTGGTGGATACGCACAAGTTGTTCCCATGGAAGACATTAACCTGCACTTTACTGGAGACTTCCATGCTATTGGCGCAGCAAACAACCTGATTGCCGCAATGTTGGATAACCATGTATATCAAGGAAATACACTGGACATTGATACAAGAAGAGTTGTATGGAGAAGAGCTGTCGACATGAACGACCGTCAACTTCGAAATATCGTCAATGGTTTGGGTGGCAAGGCACAAGGTGTACCCAGAGAAGATGGATTCGATATCACTGTAGCAAGCGAAATCATGGCGATCTTCTGCTTGTCCAATGACATCATTGACCTGAAAGAAAGAGTAAAAAGAATCGTTGTTGCTTACAATAGAAAAGGCGAGCCTGTTACTGCTGGAGACTTGAAAGCAGAAGGAGCAGTAGCGGCATTGTTGAAAGATGCATTGAAGCCGAACCTGGTTCAAACATTGGAAGGAACTCCTGCGTTCATCCATGGTGGACCATTTGCAAACATCGCACACGGCTGCAACTCTGTATTGGCAACAAAATTTGCGATGAATTATGCAGACTATGTTGTTACTGAAGCAGGTTTCGGTGCTGACCTTGGTGCTGAGAAATTTATTGACATCAAGTGCCGAATGGCTGACATCAAACCGGATGCTGTTATCATCGTTGCTACAGTAAAAGCATTGAAATACAATGGTGGCGTTCCAAAAGCTGATTTGGGTCCAGAGAACTTGGAAGCATTAGAAGCAGGTCTTCCGAACTTGCTCAAGCATGTGGAAAACATCACCAAAGTATTCA
>JAOZIF010000180.1 GCA_026014495.1 Candidatus Bathyarchaeum sp. | reverse complement strand
TGGTAGACCATTTATTGACATTACAAAACGATACAACCGGTTGTTTCAATTGGACAGCCACCGATGCCGGTTGGGACCCAGTGATGTGCACAATACACGCCATCATAGCCCTCAGCGGCAAGACATATCCAGTCACTGCCACTGTAACAACCACCTACGTAGGCGACTTTAACGAAAACGGCGGTCTCGAAGACACAGGTGCTAACAACGATAAATCAATGTTGGAAGACGCAATAGATGCGTGGGATGGTGGTGCTGGTCCATATGATGCAACATATGATTTGGATAATGACTCCGAGCTTGATGGCGACGATGTGGACATATGGGAAGCCATGGAAGAAGATTATTCTAGTAGCTAATGAAAGTTGAACTAACAGCTTTCCCTTTCCCCTTTTTTTGTTTTTGTGTGGCTTGTTTGTGTGAATTTTAGTTTTTAGTTGTGTTGTACAGAAAATTTTGGAAAAAGGTGTTTTCAACAATAATCTGCTATTAGTCTGCTGATGTGTGAGCTAAATATGTGAACTCTTATTTTGCGGACTTTTATTGGCTTTCTTTTTAGTTTTTTTGATGTTTATTGTATCTTTTGTTTTGCTATGTTTTAAATATTATATGTTTTATTCAACGTTTGTTCTCTTTTGGTTGAACCAAAGCTTATATTATCTGGCTGGCTAAACCAACCCTCAAATATGAGGAAAAGAAATTGGCGAGAGAACGGAAAAATAAATTATTTGCAGTTTTTGCAATGTTTGCATTATGTGCAATGGTTTTACCCCAAACGGGAATAATGACCATTATGCCTGCTAATGCATCTTCAAATCCAACGACAGAGTGGACCCAAACCTACGGAGGGGCACTTATTGAAAACATATATGATTTGATTGAGACTAGTGATGACGGTTTTGCTCTAGTTGGTTACACAAGCTCTTTTGGTGCTGGTGATAGTGATTTTTGGTTAATTAAGACCGATGCTTCTGGTAATGAGCAATGGAATAAAACCTACGGTGGATTTGACACTGAACGTTCTTATGCCATAATTGAGACTACTGTTACTCCTGGTTTTGCAATTGTAGGTTATACTGAGTCTTATGGCGCTGGTGATGATGATGTGTGGTTGGTTCGGACCGATGCTGATGGTAATATGTTGTGGAATATGACCTATGGTGGAGTCGAAGATGAACAAGGCAACGATTTGGTTGAAACTAGTGATGGTGGCTTTGCAATTGTAGGTTATACTGAGACTTGGGTTACTGGTGATGATGATGCGTGGTTGGTTAAGGCTGATGCTTCTGGTAATGTACAGTGGAACATGTCATATGGTGGAGTGGAAGATGAACAGGCCGAAGCTATAATCACAACTAGTGATGGTGGTTTCATATTTACAGGTACTACAGAGACTTGGAGTGCTGGAAGTCGAGACCTTTGGTTGGTTAAAACTGATGCTTCTGGTAATGTACAGTGGAATATGTCGCATGGCTACTCCGATAGTGATTATGGTTATGATTTACTTGAGACTACTGATGGCTGTTTCGTGGTGACTGGACAATGGGATGCTGGTGACTATAATGATGCGTGGTTGGTTAAGGCTGATGCTTCTGGTAGTTTCTTGTGGGAAAAAACTTACGGTTCATCCTTGGGCGATGATTATCTATTTAATATTGTTAAGACCATGGAGGGTGGATATGCAATGGCTGGCTACACTAAATCTTATGGTGCTGGAAACAATGATGTTTGGCTTGTTGAGACTGATGTTGATGGCAATATGTTGTGGAATCAAACTTGGGGTGGAACAGAACATGATAACTGCAATAGCCTTATTGCCACTAGTGATACTGGGTATTTGCTAGGTGGCTTTACGAAATCCTTCGGTGATCTTACTGACGCCGATGGTTGGTTGATTAAGGTTGCTGTTGATCATCCTGTTGTGTCTTCTGCTGAGGTTGGTGTTTTGGTTGATTATGGTGATGGAAC
>JAOZIF010000009.1 GCA_026014495.1 Candidatus Bathyarchaeum sp. | reverse complement strand
CGACCGCTCAGGACTGTTTCAAATGCAGTTACGGCATTTATTTCTTTTCGTAGAGATGAATCTTTCCATCCCCTTTTTTAGCTCTACATGGCAGATAAACGTTATAGGTTGCAGCATTAAATGGAAAACTGGCGAGCAAAAAAGAGGGCTGGAGTGTATGTCACGGGGTTGATTGGTTTTGAAAGGTAAGCTAGTTTTTGTTATGGGTGGAGGCAGGTTTGGCACGAATGCTCTTAGGTATTTGAAGGCTAAGGGCGCTAAGGTTTTGGTTGTTGATTTGAACCCTGGTTGCTTGGCAAAGTCAGAAGTTGATTTTTGTTCTGTTGAGTTAACTGTCTTGGATTCTTTGGGGGCTGGGCAAGCAGTTTTTTTTGTAGGTGATGCAGTAGATGTGTTGGTACAGTTTTTGGAAATCAATGCACCTGACTTTGTGGTTACCGCTATTCCAGGCAATGCTGTTGCTAAGGTTGTGGAGTGTTGGCTTGCGAAGCGTGGCGGTATGCTTGAACCTTATTTGAAGGCTGTTCCAGAAGTTTTAAAGAACATTCCAGAGAGCTTGGTTTCGTTTGTTGATGACGTTTCTGGCGTTATAGTGGTCAGTTATATGCCTTCAAGCATGCGATGTAGAGATAATTGTCTGCCACCAAAGGATGTATGTGCGTCAACGGGCAGGCCAAAACTTGCTTCTATGGATAAACTTCTAGAATTTAGTGTCTACAAAATAATCGACATTTCAGCGGTTTTGATGTCTAGGCAGTTAACTGGCGGCTTAGGGGCTATAGATGGAAAAGAGCTTTGTTCTTTTTTGAAACGTTTAGAAACGGTTCACACGTCTTGCACTTTAGCAATTGGAACAGCATGTGACTGCCATTGTGTTGTTAATCTTGCCAAAGTAATAAAATAGATGAATGAATTCGCGTTATGGGTATTTTTCACATCTTTTCACGGGTTTCCTAAAATAGCTACCAGAATGTACTAATGTAACTGTCTAGGAGGGCATCATTAGGATTTGAACCCAAAAAAAGTGGCGATACTTGTTCTTCTGGTTGTATTAATTTTTGTTAAAAGAAAGAACGTTTTCGAGGAGCTGCTTGTCGGATAAAACAATGTGTTGTGTTAGTTTTAGAACTTATATCCATTAATGACAAAGTAATGTGTTGGGGATTGGAGGTCTAGTTTAATGAGTGTTGAGCTTCCAGAAGCCATGATTCTTGCGGAACAAATGAACCACAAGCTGAAAGGTAAACGTGTGACGTCATGGCTGGTAAAAGACTGTGAACGGCTACAAAAAATAGGCATGATGGACAAAGACCCAAAGTCGTTTAATCAGCTTTTAGACGCAAAAATCGAATCAGTAACTTCTAGGGGTAACGTAATACGCGTCAAATTTGACAATAACACCAACCTGATTTTTGGTCCAGAATACGGCGGCGAAATCTTCTATCATGTAGATGACAAAACTGTTCCCAAGTTTCATTTACGAGTTGACTTCAACGATGGTACAGTGTTAACTGTTAGGCTCACGAGCATGGGGGTCATAGAATTGCGTAAAGACAATGATTTGAACAGTTCGTATGTGTACAAGCGAGATTTTGACCCAAACAAGCTCTCACCAGTTGATGAAGACTTCACTTTTGAACGTTTTTCTAAGTTAATTGTAGACCAAAGTAGAATGTTAAAGGCGGTGCTTGTAGGCAAAGACGCTGCTGTTGTTGGCATAAGCAACAGCACTTTTCAGGACATTTTGTATATGGCTAAAATTCACCCAAAACGAAAAGCCTCAGAACTGGACATAACTGAAAAGCACAGACTACACGACGCAATCAAGTTTGTTGTTACAGAAAGGCTCAAGCTCAAAGGAAAAGACAATTTCCGCGACTTCTACGGAATAAAAGGCGGCTACACTGCGGCAATGGGACCAAACATGAAAGAGCAAACTTGCTCAGAATGCGGAACATCCATAGAAAAACTGAGTTTGGGTGGAGGTCACGTGTACCTGTGTCCCAAATGCCAAACATAGCTTTCGTTCATTTTTTGGGTTTATTATACCAGAGCATTTTGCCCTTCAAAGCCTCATCTTTACCTTTTCGCTTAATTGCACGCAAATTCTTGATATGTGCATCTCCATGAACTGGAATCAGGAACTCCAGTTTTTTGCAGCTTTCAGATTCACCGCACAGCCAACAGCCTTCAATACCCTTCTTTTGGGCACATATTCTGATTTTGCAAAAAGGAGAACCTCCACCGTTTCTGCAGCCTTTTCGGCACCGAAACTTTACCATTGCACCAAGAACCTTGTAGCACTGCTCATATTCCTTGAAATCTTTGCCAAACGAAAATGTCGAGATGAAACCAGCAAATTTGTCGTATCTTGTTGCCCTTAGTTCCTTTCGTAAATCTCGGGCCATATCCGGGATTTTTCCTGAAAAGCCATGACAATCTCCACAATAAAGTCCACAGTATGCAATAAGATTCTCATCTTTTGATTTGCCTCCACTCACGCAAAATCCTCCTGCTACATTTTAATAAGTTTACACACTGAACGTAAAACTGTTAAGGTCACCTCCTTTTTTGGTTAAAAACAGAAAACTTCACGCTTGAATGCATGATGGCAAGCATGAATGAACGTTCATATTTGCAATTTTGTAACAGTGAAAAATGAATGTTTACCGTCAATTACATTATTTTATTGAAAAATCTTATAAGCACCCTCGTCTAAATGGCGAAAGGTTGCCGTATACCGTTATGGCGTGTGGCAAAAAACTGGAGAGATGAAGCAAAATGAATTTAAGAAGACCAAATGCAGACGAGTCAACCGGTACCTTCAATCGATCAAAGAACGTAGTCCCAATGTCGGGAATCTGTTCAAGATGTGTTGATGGCTGTAAAGGCGGTTGCGAAATCTGGTTATCATCATTTAGAGGCCGAGAGGTACTCTACCCTGGACCCTTCGGAGAAGTAACAGCGGGAGCAGACAAAAACTACCCCGTGGATTATTCCCACCTTAACATTCAAGGCTACGCCCGAGGCGCAAAAGGGCTTCCAGAAGGAGTCCAAGCAGACCCAGACACTGCACTTTTCCCTAAAGTGGACACCGAAACAGATTACGGCTGGACCAAAAAGGTCAAGATGCGAGTCCCAATATTCACTGGTGCATTGGGTTCCACAGAGATTGCAAGAAAGAACTGGGAACACTTTGCAATAGGCGCCGCAATTTCGGGCATCACGCTTGTGTGTGGCGAAAACGTTTGTGGAATCGACCCTGGACTTGTGCTGGATAGTAATGGAAAAATTTCCAAGTCACCTGAGATGGATCGCCGAATACAGATTTACAAGAAATTTCATGAAGGCTACGGCGAACTGCTAGTCCAGATGAACGTTGAAGACACTCGATTTGGAGTAGCTGAGTATGTGTCATCAAAGCATGACTTAGATACTATCGAATTGAAGTGGGGACAGGGTGCTAAGTGTATTGGTGGAGAAATTAAAGTTAAAACTTTGAAGCGTGCTGTTGAACTTAAGAAGAGAGGCTACGTTGTTTCGCCTGACCCTACTCTTAAGGAGAATCAAGTAGCGTTTGAGGAAGGGGCAATCAAAGAGTTTGAGCGCCACTCCAGACTAGGCTTTGTAACAAAAGAAGCATTCTTAGAAGAAGTTGACCGTCTCCGCGGTTTAGGATTCAAACGCGTTACCCTAAAAACAGGCGCTTACTCTGCCTTGGAACTAGCTATGGCACTACGTTATGGAGCAGAAGCAAAACTGGACTTACTTACAATTGATGGTGCACCTGGAGGCACAGGAATGAGCCCTTGGCCAATGATGAACGAATGGGGAATTCCAACGTTCTATCTGCAGGCTCTAACGTACAAGTTCTGTGAAAAGCTTAAACGAAAAGGCATGCGAGTTCCTGACCTTGCAATGGCTGGAGGATTCTCTTCAGAGGATGGTGTGTTCAAGGCGCTTGCAATGGGTAGCCCATACGTTAAGGCGGTTTGTATGGGAAGAGGCTTGATGATTCCGGGAATGGTTGGAAAGAACATAGCACAATGGCTAGATGAAGACAATTTGCCCAAGTCTGTTTCAAAGTATGGCAGTGACGTTAGCGAAATCTTTGTTGCCTATGCCGAACTTGAAGAAAAGTTTGGAGCAGACATCAAGGACATACCTTTGGGTGCTGTTGGAATATACACGTATGCCCAGAAGTTTAGAGTTGGTTTGCAGCAGTTGATGGCTGGAAGCAGAAACTTTAGGCTCTCTACAATTAGCCGCAAAGACTTGATGGCGCTAACAGAGGAAGCAGCGAAAATCTCTGGAATCCCCTACGTGATGGAAGCATACGGCGAAGAAGCAAACAAAATCTTGGAAGAATAAGGGATTCATCTCCCTTTTTTCTAATTTTTTGGTTTTGTTCACCCTTTTTTAATCTTTAGTGAATGACTTTTCCGTAAAGAATATTACATGCTGTTTTTCTCAGGTATTCAGGGATTATAATGAACAGTAAATTGATTGCTGTAGTGGTTATTATTGTCGCGGTTATTTTGGTCGGAGTTGTTTTTGCGGCGCTATACATTGGGACTTACAATAATTTAGTGGATCTTGAAGTGAAAGTGGATGAAACATGGGCTGATGTTGAGGCTGTTTTGCAAAGAAGGTTTGATTTGATACCAAATGTTGTGGACGCTGCTAAACTCTACATAGAATATGAGGGATCTATACTCCAAAACGTAACAATGCTTAGAAGCCAATGGGCACAAGCACAAGCCACCGGAGACGAAAACGCCATAGTTGATGCTACAAATAACCTTGATTCCGCAATATATCAGTTTAGAGTAGTTGTTGAAGCGTACCCTGACTTGGAGTCGTCTGCGATAGTGCAAGACTTGATTACTGAGCTTGAGGGTTCAGAAAACAGAATTTCTACAGAACGCATAAGATACAACGATGCTGTAGGAGACTACAACAGCGCACGCAGGTCTTTTCCTGCAAATATCTGGGCATCAGGATGGGGATTTGAAGCTAGAGAATTCTTTGAATCTACCAGTGGAGCTGAAAACCCTCCGTCAGTAACATAAACTAAAACAAGTAACTAGAGGCGACTAGATGCTTCACGTGCCAAGAACCCCTCTTTTTTCTTTTTTATTAGTGATGGTTTTAGCTAGTTTAGTGTCTATTCCTGTTTCAGTTGTGCCTGTTAATGGGCAGGTGATTTCTGATGACTGGAAATATGACATTGAATCCTATCTTCTTGACGTTGACACGAACACCACTGCAGAGATAGTCATCTACGTTGTGGATTCTTTGTACGGTCACGGCATCACAAAGGATGGAGTTGAAATCAACGACATTGTCCAGCTTGGCGTGTACATCTTCAACGAGTTACCCTTGGATACGCCCAGCGGCTCTGTGGTTGGAATTGGAAAAAAGGGAAAAGATAACGGCGTCTTGGTTCTTGTTGCAATGGAAGAGCGGGAATGGCGAATCGAAATAGGGTACGGGCTGGAAGGCTACATAACAGACGTAGAATCCCGTAGAATAGCAGAGGAGTATTTGGTTCCGAAGTTTCAGGAAGGTGAATACGGGGAAGGATTTGCCTACACTGTTATTGCTCTTACACTAGAGATACCAGTTGTAGATGAAACAGACCGCATGTCAACACGTGGAAGATATGTTTACGATAATGCAGAACTTTCATACGACGAAGAGATTCCAGTATGGGTTATTGTGCTTATAGTCATCTTTGTAGGTATCATGATTGTTTTTGGTGGCCGTTTCGGTGGAGGCAGAAGAGGAAGGGGCTGGGGCGGCGGTTACGGAGGCGGAGGTCGCTCTGGAGGCGGCGGAGGCGGTGGACGTTCTGGAGGAGGCGGTTCCGGCGGAGGATGGTAACGCTTTACATTGTATACTTGTACTAAAATACAACATCAAAAACATGTTTTTCTGATTCGCGTTATTGTGTCGGAACCAGTTCAATCTCGTAAAGTTGTGTCCATCTTTTTCCGGTCACAAAGAGCCTGTCCTCATTTGGGTCGTATGCAATCCCGTTTAGAACACCACTTGTAGCTTGATTCGCAGAATCATTGATGCCTGTCAAGTCTATCCACCCTGAGACCTGCCCCGTCTGCGGGTCTATTATCACAATCAGGTCTTCTTTCCAGATGTTTGAGTAGACCATTCCGTCTATGTATTCGAGTTCGTTAAGCAAATCTATGGGCTCTTTGTCGTGAACTTCAACTTGACCAACTGTCTGGAATGTTTCTGGGTCCAAAAAATACAGGTTTGCTGTACCATCACTCATTATCAGCACGCTGCCATTATGTGTGATTCCCCAGCCTTCAGTGGGGTACTCAAAAGTCTGCAATAACTCAAAGGAGCTTTTGTTATAAACAAAGCCTATGTTGTTTTGCCATGTTAGTTGGATGATTTTGTCTTCAAAGATTGTAATGCCTTCGCCAAACAAGTTGTCAGATAACAAGTGAAGCTTTGTTACGTTACCTGTTTCTAATTCTATGCGACGAAGTGATGATTCTCCATAGTGTCCTGTTCCCTCATATAAGACGCTGTCCTCAAACACTAGCCCTTGTGTGAAAGCATCCTCATCATGAGGATACGTGTTGACAACCGTGTATGTGTAGTAAAACGCTTCAGTATCAACTGGGCTGTTGTTTAGTGGAACCACTGTAGCAGAGCTGACTGCTATTATCCCTATTATGCTCAATATGATTACCCAGTGCTGCCGTTTCATAAACGTCTCCAGTAGCCTTCTGGCATCTGCCTTTTTTAATATTTCATGAAACCAAATGCGGTTATCTGTTTGGCATTTTCTAGATTTAATGTCGCTGTTTGCTGTGACTCTACTGTATCTGTTGTTTTGAACAAAAAATGCGGCTTTCTTTGTTGACTGCTCCCACAAATGTTAAGAACAAGAAACCGCTTTAAACTGATTTATATGTTAACACTCGGACATATACCGTGTGATAGCCATCAATGGGGGAAACATTTGTGAATTTTTATCACCCATACGACAAAATCATCGGCGCCGTTGCGGGTGCCTCACATAATTCAAACGTATTATTCAAAAAACTGAAATTTGGGATGGCATGAAAAAATGAAAATAAAACCAATCGTGCTGGTCGTCATATGTGGCGTAGTTGTTACTTTGTTGTCAGTACTGTATTCTCAAGATATGACTGTAGGTTTAGGCGCAACAATAACTGGTTATGGTTTACCAATTCTTTGGCTAGAAAAAGTGACAATAATTGTGCCTGGAAGCCCTGAAGATTATTTACTGTATAATTCCGGAGGGTCTTTGATAGCTGACATTGTATTCTGGACAATAATTTCAGCAATAGTTTACGTTGCATATATATACCTCAAAAAACAGAACAAACCATGAAAAAGGTAGCAGGTGCATTCTATGGCATATTTGTTGGACCCCATTTACCTTGTGAACTTGACACTTTGCATTATAATACTTCTCTTGGGCTTTTTTGGTTACAAAAAAACAGGTAATGCGGTGCCCCTTTACATCGGTATAGCTTTTGGTTTATTCGGAGTTTCTCATCTGGCAACAATTCTGGGACTTAAAGATGACCTAGAATCGTTCCTGATAATTGTTCGGACATCTGCATATTTGGTGGTTGTGTTTACACTTTACATGATTGTAAAGAAGAGCTTTTGACGTAAAACAAAAACAGTCATCTTTATCAAAGCCGAGTAACACATGCACCTAAACCTCTAACTCAAAAGTGATTTGCCTAATGAGCATTTTCGAAATTGTCATGCTTCTTTGTTTCGGCGCTGCGTGGCCTTTTTCTATCCACAAATCTATTGTTTCCCATTCAATAAACGGAAAGAGCCTAGCTTTTCTGGTGATTGTCTGGTTTGGTTATCTTGCGGGTATTTTGCATAAAATCTTTTATCACCCAGACCTTGTCGTCGTTTTCTATGCCATCAACTTGACAATGGTTAGTGTTGATGCTTTGCTCTATGTGAGAAACAGAAGAATTGTAAACCAGAAAACAGCAAATCAAAAGAAGTAATCCTTCACGTAAAGCGTGGGTTCGTTTTATAATAGGAGTTAAACTGACACTTAATCCTGTTTTAATTGTTGACTGGACAATTATGTCGCCAAATACATGGCTTGGTTGCTTGATGCTGTTGAATATGTGAATTTTAGTTTTTGCGTTTCACAAAAAGACTTAGACCGATTGTTGCCGCTATGAGTATTAGTGCTAGAACACCAAGTGTGGAAAGTGCGGCTCTAAATGTAGAGTCTGAGTGGTAGACAACGTTTTCTGGAAGGTCACGTAATCCAAGCAAGTATACAATGATGAACGTGCCGCAAAATGTCGCAGTTACACCTTGAACCCCTAACAGAAATCGATTCAATTGTCTAGCTGTTAAGTTTACCAAAACTACTCCTCAATTGTGTATTGTGTGAAGTGAATTAATAAGACTACCTTAACTCTTGAAGGGTCTTGTTTCTAACAGATGTGACATTAGTGTCAGATTGAAATGTTAAATAATAACCAAGACATAATTAACAAACGGACGTTTTTAGGTGTTTAAGAGCTGATCAAATGATTGAAACAAAAGATAATTTGCCCCTGAAATTTGGTCTGCTTTGTGTTGCATTAGTGTGGTTTTTCTTTAGCGGTTATCAGTTCATTAAGGGCGCATTCAACATTTATCACTCTAGTTTTTGGATAGCACTCACCGACACTGCAGGCATGTTTGGGTTGGGCTTCAGAACAATGGCTGCCCTAATAGCTGTATTCACGATTTTGTTCTTTATCGCTAAAAAAGACCTCTCAAAGCCTGAGTTGTTAATGTCTGTACGTTGGGTAATCTTAGGCGAGATAGTTTACTTCTTAGCTCTTTTTCCTGTTCTAATCTGGTTTATGGCACTTAACACTGGAGCCTCAAGTTTAGGTTTAGGTACCATCCTCGAAAGTGCGCTGCCCGTTTTTGTTGAATCAGTTATCATTCCAGTTGCGCTTGTTAAACTGTTTTTTGAACTAAACCCAAACAAGCCAGAAAAAGGCGCCATCAAATGGGGATTAATCGCAGGAACAATTTACATTTTCATGTTTTGGTTAAACAACACTGGAAACTGGGCATCAACAGTTACCGAAAAAGGCATAGAATACGTCACCGCATATCCTGATCACATTCTAAGTTTCGGTTTAACCACAGTTGGCTTACTTGCGCTTGCATTGTATGCTGCATATTTTACCAAAAAATCTATAGGAACACAGTCTTTGGAGAAACTTAACTTGAGAAAGGTTGGCGCGATTGTAACTGCGGTTGGTTTGTATTTCCTTGTTATATATGTAATGTGGCTGCTTTTTGGAACAGATGCAAAATGGAGCTACTGGTACGCATGGTTCCTTGGTCACAACATGGACCTATGGGCACTTGTCCTGCCCTTAGCTGGCGTGCCCCTGCTGTTTCATAACAAAAAGTAAAACAATTGTGGCGTCTATTCTAATCTTAAATTGTGATACCGCGCGTCAGGCTTGAACCAGCGCCCAGTGGAGACATCACCCGCAAACTCCCTTTTTTTATAAATTAATTGTAGAAAAATATTTTCAGAATCAGATAATACATTCACAGTAAATCTTTTAAATAATTGGAATCATTGATTTTTAAATCTAGACATTGTGGATGAGGTTTAGATGACTAAAAAAGCAAAGATTTTGGTTTCACTTGTGAAAGAAAGTATCGAACTGTCTAATGATGAGCTTGCTACAGAAATTTTTACAGAGCTTCTAAAATTCCCGCAGGTAATTCCATGGGTTGAAAAAGTTCTTGTTGTGAGCGTAAATGATGACTAAAAGATCAAAAGTCCATTTGTTTACGTTTCAAGAGTAATTTTGTTTATTTTTAGCGTGATTCACGTTTCTTCATTTTTCAATTATTTGGAAAGTTTTTCAGCAAACTTAATTTGGTAAACATTCTTTTTAACTAATTCATGTTTTACACCGATAATTTGCAAGATCAAAGAAAAAGAGCTGTATTAAAAGTCAGAGCTAAAGTGTTAAATTCAGCTAGGTCCTGGTTCAACGATCAAGGTTTTACAGAAGTCCAAGGCCCGACAATAATACCTGCAACAGGAGAATGGTCTGGCTACTTTGAGGTCAAATATTTTGAAAAAAAAGCTTTTCTTGCTCAGGGACTTCAACCTTATGCAGATGTTTTTGTTGCCCATCTAGGAAAAATCTATACTATTGCTCCAGCCTTCAGAGCAGAAAAAGTGAGAACAAATCGTCACCTAACGGAATACTGGCGAATTGAAGCAGTCACTCCACAATGCGATTTAAATGAAATGATTAGAATTCAGGAGGAGTTACTAACGCATATTTGTCACAGTTTAGCCTCGGATTCGATAGAAGAGTTAACACACTTACATCGTCATGCTAAGGATTTAAAAAAGATTGAAGCACCTTTCCCAAAAGTAACATATGACGAGGCAATCGAAATGCTACAAAAAGAGAATACTAATGTTTTTTGGGGGAAACCCCTAAGCAGGGAGTTAGAAAAAAAGATTAGTCTTCAATTTGATCAACCGTTTTTTGTTACAGATTTTCCAGTCAGTGCTGAAACATTCTTCTACAAATCCAACACAAAAAGGCCAGAACTAACTTTATCTGCAGAATTACTTGCGCCAGAAGGTTACGGAGAAATAGCGGGAGGAGGGCAAATGATAACAGAAAAAGAGGTTTTACTTAAAAAGATGGCTGAAGAGAACATAGACACTGCAGACCAAAGATGGTATCTGAATCTTAGGCGTTTAGGTTCTGTTCCTCAATCGGGGTTTATGATAGGTCTTGAAAGATTTATCCAGTGGCTGTGTAATCTGGAGCACATAAAAGACACTTTAGTTTTTCCAAGGCTTCCAGATAATATTTACCCCTGATTGTGCATTTTTTTATCAAGTTTCTTGACAAAATTCATGTGCAGTTTCAATCTTATTTTGTCCCGAAAATCATCAGATAACAGTTCTGGTGCCAAAAACAATGGAATGTTTGAAAGAAAAATCAATGAACAACCTACAAGTGCACTCCAAACTACGGGAATCAGAGATATTAGATTGGAAAGAAGTAACCCTAAAGCGAGGGGAAAATAGAAAATTATCAATCCACCAGCATATCTTTTGAAACAGTTTTGTTCATCTGACAGATCACCCCAAACCACAGAGCCGTACAAGGACCATAGAATACCCCAATTCAAGCCACTTGATGCAAAAACAAAATAAGACACCTCAATATTCTGAACAAAGCCTCCGAGAGCTATACTCATTCCGTATAATGTAAGACTGAAACTTAGAGCTAATTTTCTCCCAAAAAGATCGGCGATTACTCCTCCACTCAGTGCTCCAAAAGCAGCTGCAATAGTTTGTAAAAGCAAAAGCAAAAAATAAAGAAATTCTGGGACACTCTGAATAACGTGAAGCGAAAGGTTTCTATCAATTGTGCCGTTGATTAGTGAAAATATTATCCAGGGAATAGCATACAAAATTACTGTCCTTTTTTCTTGACTTACCCCATCTTCTATTTCGTGATTTTTTCTAGAACGGAACCTCTTTTCTGGGTTTAATACTTTTGTTGCTAATATTGCTGCAACAAAAAAAGCAGCTACAATTACGATTCCAAACGAATCAAGAAGTTGCGTGACTATGCCCACGAAATATGCAAGAGGTATAGCAAAGAAGCCAATAAAACCTGCTATTCTTCCCCTTTCTTCGGATGTTGTTATGTTCCAAAAATATGTGAAAGCGATTAATTGCCCTATGGCAAAAAACACGCCTTCTATGAAAATGAAAACAAGCCCAAAAGGCCCTTTTGGTAATAATAAAATAATGATTAGTGCGGCTAAAATGGCTATGGCACATCTATAGATATTCTGGACTTTGATTTTTTTAAGGAAAAACATACACGCCAGTAACGTAATTGCGATGATTATGTGGTAAATTCCATAAACCAGTAGAAAGATTTCGTCCGATGAACCAACAAGTTGTTGAATTGAAACAGATGCGACATAATATAACGAAAGAAAAGATACTTGGAGAATCAGATTAACGAAAAAGTCGGTCTTAGCAATTTTAAAACCAGTCAGTATTACGTTCAATTTCCAGCATCACTTCTTTGATAAGAACTAGATTTATACTTGGTTTAGATAATAAATCTTAAGAGCAGAACTAGTATATTTTCTAAATGGTGATCTTGATGAAAAAACTTAAAGAAAAAATTGGAGATATTTCGTCTTATCTGCAATTATTGTTGACCCCCAATGTATTCCCCAAAGTTCAAGAAGCTGTTGAGAAACAGGATAAAACAATGCTTATAAACGTGTGTAGAACAGCAAAAATTCCAGACAGTTACATGAGCTCTATTGTACCAATAATTCTATCCGTCAGTCCAAACGCGAAATGGCCACAAATAGTATGAACTCTACGTTTGCAATACTGATAGGCTTTCGATAAAAAGTCTGGGTTGTGCTTCAGCAAACATACCCAGTTTTTCTGTGGCTTCGTTTGCATCTAACCCTAAAAGGCTGTTCTTTGCTTCTTTTGCAGACTTTTCTATGTGTGTAATGATGTTTTTTAGTTGTTCCGTTGCTATGACCTGTTCTACAACTTGTTTTATGTCAGATGGTTGTATTGACTCAATATTAGCTAATTTTTCGATGTTCTTCCGAAGGTTTTCAGAGTGCTCCATTGCTACCAGCAAAGAGTAGGGCAATCTATTAGCTCTTATTTTTTCAGCAAGTTCAAACGTCAAATTAATGGACACGAGAAAGTCTTTCCATAATTCTAAAATTATTCCAATGTTTAGTCCATATCGGCCTAGTTGCTTGACTTCTTCATCAGAACCCTCACCTAAGATTGCTCCAAGTTTTAGACATGTTTCTAGGTCGGCAGCCTCAGTTGTGAACACCCAAAGTTTATCAGATGAAGAACACTGTCTACGCGACCTAACATTTACTTTTTCAGCCGTAGCCATCTTTGCCCAAAGATTCCAGATTAGCTGAGTTATAATTTGACGTTTTTGTATATCTGTGTTCATTTCATTTAGAATTGAAAACGCTTTAGCTGAAGCAAGTCCACCAATTATCAAAGCTGGTCCTTCACCAAATTTTCCAAAAAGCGTAGGTTTGAATGATTTGTACGTTGTTTTATCTACCATGTCGTCCCAGACATAAAAACTCAGATTCATCAAGCTAAGCGACACCGCTACATCATAGGTGTTTTCGGCTTGTCCTCCTACAGCTTCACACGAAAGCTTCATTAAAGCAGGGGTGAGTGGATCCCGCCAATTTTTTGAAATAAACTCTAAAGGTTGTTTTAGTTGTTTCAAAGCTGGATCTTCAAACAATATCAAGTTCGCTTTATTCGCTACATTTCCTCCATTATCTTCAAGAAGTTTATTGCACGTTTTTTTTAGAGCAGACTCGATATACATTAACATCATCACTTTGTGGTTCTATTTCAAGTTACACTCTTTAACACTATTGTGTTCTATACAGAAAAGTGTTATAAGCCATAACTGTATTATTGTCGCTACAATAATACATTGGTGATTGGCTCTGCAGGGTGGACCCGAAAACAGCAATGCAATAGACGAATTGAGTATTAAATTGCTATTGGTGAAACTGATTGATGAAGTTGACAAATTGAACCAGAAACTTGATTTAATAATTGAGTTTGATGCAAAAATGTTAAAAATTCATAAAGAGTTGCTGCAGGGAAACCCTGAACAAAATTCCGATTATAGAACACTTAAGCTCGAACCTGACATGATGACTCTACTTTCTATACCAAACTCGTTAAGAAAAACGGTTATTGCAATATACAAGCTTCAAGAAGCTACAGCTGACGACTTGTCAAAAGAAACAAAGAGGCTGAGAGCTGTAGAAAGTGCTTCGGCAAATCAATTAGTAAGACTGGGCTTTGTCAACAAAAAGCGTGAAGGAAGAAAAGTCTATTTTTGCATTAACGCTTCGGAGATTTCGGAATGAAAGGAAAAATAATAGCCATTCACTCATCACGTGGTGGTACTGGGAAAACTACTATTGCAACAAATTTGGCGCTAAATTACGCCAACAATGGCTTGAATGTTGCATTGTTGGACCTTGATTTTCGTGCTCCAAGTTTATTCAGCGTTTTTTCAAAAAGGATAAAAACTCCGGTGCATTGGTTGAATGACTTTATGGTTGACCGATGTACGCTTGAGCAAAGTTTGATTGATGCTTCAGAATGTTTTGATACGCGTGGAAGCTTGCTTTTAGGTTTGGCAAATCCTACTCTTGAAGCAATTCGGAAAGTTACTGGACGAAGTAGGTCATGGGAAGTAAGTGCTGCAAAAAAACTTTTTTCCATACGCAAGACACTTTTTGACAAAAAGCACATAGACTATTGTATCATAGACACCAGCCCTGGTATCCAGTATTCATCAATTAATGCTGTCGTTAGCTCCGATGTGGCAGTTGTTGTAGTCACTTTGAATCCCGTAGATATTGAGGGTGTCAAAAAGATGCTTTCTGAGGTTTATGATGAGTTTGAAAAAAAGCCATGGGTCTTAATCAACAAAGCTTATCCTCAAACCCGAATGTGGTCCTCAATAAAACGAGCCGAATTAGCTGGTCAAATAGAAAAAGTCCTTGAACATCCAGTAATAGGTGTAATTCCATGCTATTGTGACGTGCTTGAACCAAAAAATGGTACGTTTCTGATGATGGGTAACCCCAATCATCCATTCTTTAACGACTTGCAGGAGGTGGCAAATAAACTTGAAGACATGTGAAACAAGAACCGATCAGAATGACACTAAATTGGAAACAAAGATTTTGAAAGAAATGCATGAACGACTAATTAGAAGTCTATTGGATGTCATTATTTTGCTGAAGTTACTGGAGCGTACACCACTTAGTGGCTACGATGTTATTGAAGTAATTTATGATGAATTAAATGTTTCAATCAGTTCAGGCACAATTTATACTCTACTGTATTCTATGGAACGCAAGGAGCTACTCGAGGCCACAAATGGTAAACGGAAGAGGCTGTATTCGCTTACAGAAAAAGGCGAAAACAGAATTAAAGAAATCTTACAATCGAAAAAGGCCGTTTGCAATATGCTGATTAGTATCTTACAATAAAAAATAGCTTAAAACCATCAAAAGTTAACGCCCTTTTCATTTTTTCCTCTTTAATCGCCCGTGTAGGAGCCTCAGCAAACCCCCTTTCTTTTGAGTGCTTAACTTTTGATTTAAAACTTTAGACCACAAGTTATCGTCATGACTCACAAAATAAAACACTCAATTTTAACGTGGTGGTGCCGAGGGCCGGACTTGAACCAGCGACCAGCGGCGGCATCACCCGACAACAATCTCGCAGACCCCCCTTTTTTGTTAAAATTTGACCCAAACCCCTCAAATAAGGGCCCTAACTATTAACTGGAAACTAGCTGTCTTCCACAGTTTCTTTGAGTATTGTTTTGTAATAATTTCTGGCCAGCGCTACGATATGAAAGTTGTTTGACATTAGCCGAGAACTTTCATAACAGCTTTCGTTTGAAGTCGTTATCCATACTGTTGTGTCGTCACGAATTGTTAAAAAAACCT
>JAOZIF010000126.1 GCA_026014495.1 Candidatus Bathyarchaeum sp. | reverse complement strand
CAGTCAACGTCACTGTAACGCCTTTTGCGTCGCATGGCATTGGTTTTTGCATGTACACGTATTCCATCCACAATCCCATGTCTTCGTCAGACATTGCTGGAACTCCATTGGGGAATCGTGCAGCTTGCTCATTTTGTGTTGTGCCCGCAGAGATATCCATAACTGAGCCAGTTATCATTACGCTGGAGCATTCGGTTATTGCAGTCTGTGGCACTGAAATGGTTGTGGCACTTGGTCCCTTGCCAATTACTGTTATCTGGTTGGTGTATAAGTTATCGAAGATTAGGAAGCCATCGGCAATGTACGCGTTTGCGTAAGCTTCACCTATGCCTGATCCAGACCATGAGAGTAAACTCCAGATTTCTTCTCCTGTGGTAGCGTTAAGACACCATGTTCGTGCACCCTTGTATGGAGGCACGTTAGGAGAGTGTTCACCCGTAAATGTGTATACCTTTCCGTCGGCAATCATAGAGAGGTGGTTGGGATAAAGACCCCATGGCGTTTCAAGACCTGAAAAAGTGTCATTAAAGACCCACTGTATTGACCCATCAAGCATCGAATAGGCAATTGTTTCTCCACCATAGCCGCCCACGTAAAGATTACCATAAGCAATTTGTCCTGCCCTACTACTGAAATATTGGTACGCATGTGTGGACTGATTATATGGTGTCCCAACTGGACCCCATAACAAACTTCCATCATCAAGACTGTAGCCCAAACGTTCTCCTGTCTCGAAAATCGTCATTTCGAACGCGCGATACACGGTATCCACTGGTTGATACGATAACATTTGTGTAACGTTGCCTGCTGGCGCATCGTAGTCATTAAGCCACAAAAGTTCACCTATTTCGCCTCTTGACTCATCAAGATTTAGTGCCCACATTGTCCAGGGATCTGGAGTGCCCCTCCATGATGAAGTGGTTGATACCTGTGAGCTTCTGCCAAGTATCAAATCTCCAGGAATAACGGTAACAATACTTGGGTTTGACTCTCCTGGCAAATCAGGTATGTCAACTATCCACCTGTAATTCTCGCTCATGTTAGCGTTTTTGCCTATTGGCCTGTATTGGTAAGCGTTGGTGGTTGTTCCTGGTGTCCTTACTAATGGCGAATCAGGTAGTGCAGCTGTGGTCCAGCAGTAAAGTTTGCGTTCGCTGTAGCTTAGTCTGTAAATGTCTATTTCGCCGTATTCTGTATACACTTCAGTGCCTGATGGAACATCAGTAAGATTGTAGAGATATTCTCCAGTGAATGCATCATATGCCATCCATGTGCTTCCAACGGGCTCAAACAGAACTCCGCTTTGTATGACTCCATGTTGATTGAGCGATTCATAATCGTATAACTGCCCAAAGGTTGGACTGATTCCATCTACTTGCCACAGTATTTCTCCGGTACGAAGATCCAAACAAGTGTATGGACCGCCAGTAGCGTCGTTACCAAGTGGTGGCGAAAAATAGATTTTTCCGTCTAGGATTATTACGTCACCAAATCTTCGTTCGTATGATTGTCCAGTGTAAAATGTTACACCATCAATGGCGTAGCTCAAGCCTCCGACGACTCCACCTGACTCAAATGATTTTGTCCACATTATGTGAGGGCTGTTTGGTGCAATGCCATCATCTTGTACTCGTCTGCTTTGCATGAGGTCTTCTCCAGGCCAGTTTGAGGCAATAGCTGCCCATGCTGAGTTTTGGCCTTCTATTGGTCGTGTCCAGTACTCTGTTGGGAGTGGATACTCTGGAAGTTTTTCTAATGGGTCTTGCTGCACAGTTAGTGTTGTTGATGCACTGCTGGGTAGATAGTTATCACCTACGTATGGACTATTTTGGCCTTCAATACCTGTTTCTGGATGATACAAAGACAGCACTTGTCCGGGGTACTCAAAATCAAATGTGTATGTGCCTACTTGATCAGGCGTGTATAATGTGTATGCTGCTCCTGTTGGGTCTGAGTTGAATGGTCCAAGTGTTTGGGTGTCTCCGTTAGGTTTTGTGACTGTAATCATGTAATTGGTCCATCTGTCGCCACCAATACCTGCTGCTGTTGGTGGAGGGTCAGCAGTCCAGAATACAAGGAAAACCTCTTGATTAACGCCTATAGGATTTGGTTGAGCAGTGATGTATGTAAATGTTGGAATATCCCATGCAGGGTCATGGGCAATTGCGATTGGCAAAACAGCTAATATTGCAGAAATTGTTAACATCAAAGAAAATGCAATTGCAGTTATTTTTGTTATTGATATTTCCCTTTTCTCAATTCTAATGTGTTTTTCCATGTTTTTTCATTTCCTTAAACAAAGTCTAAACTCACTGAGTTTCAAACTAATTGTCTTTAGAAATGCATAAAACTTGGACGTTTGCACTGTAAGCTAATGCATTCAAATGTAAACACTGAAATTGAATGTGTTTGAACCCGAAATTTTTCCTAATTTTTGGAACCAAATGTTAAAATTTTACGGTATATTTACATCACATGTAATGTACCTTTGATAACGGCTCAATATCACGCAAACCAGAAAACACAATAGGCTGCTAGAACGATGAGAAATCATTCAAGAATGCACTTTGTTGTTTACGCCAAATGCCACTCGCCTGAAAAATGTGGCTTGATTTCACAAGTTAAATACTGAACCAGTCGAATCAGCGAAGTCTCACTCTTAGAAAGCTATTTTGAAGCTAAATAACAATTTGTTACGCTCAAATATTCTTGGTCAATGTTTCTTGACTGAGCAAATTGCTAAATTGTTTATTTTTGGTCAAAGTTTCTTGACAAAAACTCTTTTCCCCATGTCAAAGTAGTAATCTTTAGGTACAAAATGAAATCAAAGTCAACAATCGTAGTGTTACTAGTAATTTCTGTTGTTTTGTTTAGTTTTCCATTATGCAATATAGTGAATGCTCAAGAGACAATTTACATAAGACCTGACGGGACAGTTGAAGGAACAGATAAGATTCAACGAGATGGCAACGTTTACACTTTTACGGGTAACCTAACTGGAGCAATAATTTTGGAAAAAGACGGTACAGTAATCGATGGGAACGGTTACACTCTTACAGGCGATGGCGCCGATTATGGATTCTATCTGGACAACATAAATAATTCAAGAATATTTAATGTCAAGTTAGACGATTTTGATAACGGATGCTATATCGTGTCCTCATCTAAAATTAACATAACTGGAAACACAATAACAGACAACAATATTGGCATCTACGTTGACAAATCCCAAAATATCCTAATTAACGAAAATAGTGTAATACACAATGATGGTTGGAACGGTTACGGCATTTACCTAACTAGTTCAAACAATAACATCATTTCCGGCAACATTGTGGAATCAAATTGTGTAGGAATTTTTATTCAGTATTCTACAGACAATCTGATTACTAAAAATAATGTACATGACAACTATGAAACTGGTATTTGTTCTATGGCTTCGGGAAATGATGTTGTATCAAACAATATTGTAACATACAATGAAGAGCATGGAATCAAGGTTCATCTCAACCCAAGAGATTACTGCATATCGGACAATGAAATTAATAATAACGGGCTGGATGGTGTTCATGTTGAATGGGCTAGTAACACAACAATAACTGGAAACCAAATTGAAAACAACAGTAGAAACGGAATCTGTTTGTATGAATCAAGGAACAACACTATTTCCAGAAATAATATAGACCAAAATAATGCCACTGGAATATACGTGACAACTTATTCTTATGGCAATTTAGTGTTCTTGAACAACATAACTTCCAATAATGAATATGGAATAAATAATAATCAATATTCTTCAAATAATCTCATTCATCATAACAATTTCATTGATAATGCCAATCAAGCAACAACCTATCTTGGAGAAGCCAACACACGGGGATGGGATAACGGGTTTCCGTCAGGAGGCAACTATTGGAGCGACTACAATGGCACAGACAACAACGCAGATGGAATAGGAGATGCCCCATACATCATAAACGAAAACAACCAAGACAGCTACCCCTTAATGAATCCATTTGATATCCACACAACTCAAGAGTTTAGTGCAATTCCAGAGTTTTCTTCATGGAGTTTTCTAACTGCATTGTTCTTTATTGTTACCTTTTTATCGATAGCGTACAGGTATTTTTTTAATCAGGAGCGAAAAGATGAAAACTAAATCATTGTTTGTTGTGTTGCTTATTTTTCTTTTAATTGTAGTTTGTTCTCCAGCAGTTGAAGTGACTAAAGCAGAGCTTGATACGCTTGTTGTTCCTGATGATTACGGTTCCATCCAAGAAGCTATTAATAATGCAGTAGACGGAGATACAGTTTACGTAAAGAAGGGTACCTACCACGAAAACATTGTAGTTAACAAATCATTGTCTTTGATTGGAGAAAATCTAGACACCACGATAATTGATGGTGCAGCTGCCCCAATAGTTTATGGAGACCCTTCTGAAGAATACAGAAGACCAATAACGATACAATGTGACAATGTGTCAATTTCTGGTTTTAAGTTACTTTACGGCTATGCAGGAATAACAATAGGTGAAGTGAACTTTTGCAGAATCTATGGAAACAGGATAGCAGACAATCAGCACGGCATAATTTTAGTCGGCACCTCATACAGTAACATAACTGGAAACTATTTTGAGTCAATTGGCCTCTCAAGCGCAATCCAACTAAGCAAGTCAAACGATAATTTTGTGAGTGGGAACTATATTGACTCTTGCACTGAGGGAATCCAGATTTGGTCAAGTAGCTACAACAACACAGTTTCAGAAAACACAATAACAAACTGTGACGACCCCGCCATCAGGCTCCAGTATTCAAGCAACAACACAGTAACCCGAAATAACATATCAAATTCAGGTGTTGGAACATGCATCTACGTTTCTAACAACAACACAATAACCAACAACAATTATGTCAACAACACGGTACAGTTTTCTGCAACAGAAACATATGCACTAACATTTGGATACAACGTTTCTGTAAACCTCATCAACCAAAACTACTGGAACGACTACAACGGAACAGACATAAACAACGACGGTACAGGAGACACCCCCTACGTTATTGACGAAAACAATCAAGACAGCAATCCAATTATGGTTCCAATAGACATAAAAATAATCCCCGAGTTTCCCTCATGGACTTTTCTAGTTGCTGGAATTTTTGCAGTTACTGCATTAGAGACACTCTGTAGACGTGGCTTTACGCAGAGGAGATAAAAATGTTGAATCTCAAAACAGTAGTTTCTATTTTGCTCGTTTTTTCGTTTGTTTTGGTTTCTTTTCCCCAAATTGAAGTAGTGACAGCGGAAGGTGATACCGTTGTTGTTCCCGACGATTTTCCTACTATTCAAGCAGCAGTTGATGCAGCTTCTGAAGGAGATATTATTTTTGTAAAGAGCGGAACATACAACGAGAGTGTTTGTATTGATCGCCCTATTTCTTTGGTTGGCGAAGACCCAAAAACAACAACAATAGTAGGAGATTATCGTTTAAACGGAACCGTTGTCCTAATACGCCACAATAATGCCAACATAACAGGTTTCACCGTTAAGCCATCTGCTTACTCTTTTAGCAGAAAAGGAATACATCTCCTTCACGTAAATTACTGCAGAGTTTTTGGCAACACTATTTTAGACAACGGAGAAGGAATCTGGCTTTACGGATCATCAGAAAACAACATCACAGGAAACACAATAGATGGTCCAAGTGCTCGCAGTTGTGGAATATCCATAAAATATTCGCCAAACAACTACATTTGTAACAACCTTGTAACTGAAAATTATGTCGGGATGAGCATCACGTATTCTGACGGCAACACCGTATACAATAACACAATAATAAACAATCCAGATGGTGGACTTGTCATTAACTCAAATGGTAATAATATATCTAATAACATTGTTAGCAACCAGTCAACTGGAATAACACTTGCTGGATCAAACAATGTCTTAAGAGCCAACAAAATAAGCAATAGTAATTTAAATTTTAACTTAAACTGGGATTCAAGTTGGGATTTGTCTGATTTTATTAATGACATAGATTCCTCGAACACAATAAACGGGAAATCAATAATTTATTGGGTTAACAAACAAGACGAAAAAGTACCTGAAGACACACCGTTTTTAGTCTTAGTTAATTGCGCCAATATAACTGTTGAAAACCTTAAATTATCACAAAACATGCAAGGCATAATCCTTGTGGCTACTACAAACTCTAAAATACAAAGAAATTCAGTTCAAGTTCAAAAAGATGCAATCCTACTTTTTAGTTCAACCATTAACACAGTAAACGACAACACATTATCTGATGCAGGGCGGGGCATCCATCTTGTTTATTCTTCTCAAAACACGATAACAGGAAATGCAATAAATAAAGGAAGTACCGCCATCAGATTAGAAGAATCTAACGAAAACACCCTTAACTACAACGTAATTTCAGGGGGCAGTTCTGGCGGTATCGACCTCTACGGTTCAAACAGCAACACTTTTGTCAATAACACAATATCAGACTGCACACATAGAGCTTTGTGGTTTTGGGACCATGCTTCTCAAAATCTGTTTTACCTTAACAATTTCGTTAACAACACTAAGAATGTTGAAGAATATATTACAACCTATCAAAGCTTTCCCAAAAACATCTGGGATAACGGCACAATAGGCAACTTCTGGAGCGACTACAACGGCACAGACAATAACGCAGACGACATAGGAGACACTCCATACAGCATAAACGAAAAAAACCAAGACAACCATCCAATAATTAATCCAGTCGACATCAATATGCATCAAGAAGCTAGCACAAATCCTGGGCTTCTTTTAGGGGTTATTTTTTCATTATTATTTCTAGCTGTAGTATTGATTATCGTATTTTTCACAAAAAGGTTAAGGAAAGGCGTTAAGTATGTTACCTAGTTTACCGGGTATGCTTTGAGCAGATTCGACTAAACCGCAAAAAAAGTGGAAGAATAATCTGAACCAGCAAAAGTTGGAATCAAACACGTTGTAAATACAAGGCGTACACTTAGCCCAAAAAAACTAAGTGAAAAACTATACTGGATTGTTAAATAGTATTTTGGATTCATCAAAACTAAATAGTCCTTTAAAATTAAGGTTAGACTATCCGAAGAATTAGAGCGAGGAGACAGAATGTCAAAAGAATCATTATTGTCAAAAATCGATTTTATACGTTCTAAGCCACAACTAATAATATTAGCATTATTTGCCTCTGGGGCACTTGTTTTAGCATGGGTCGGTTTGTTAACATGGACTGACATCTCCACATGGAACAAAGACATAGGTGCTGTATTCTTTGGATCTAGAACAGGTGAAGCCATCAGCCTAGGAATAGGTATGGTCGTTATCCATTACTTCTTGATTGGTGTGTCACTTCTTGGTGCAGGTGTGGTGCTGTTTCTAAGAAACCGAATCTTAACCACAGATCCACAGCAAGCAATGATAATGAAAGCTCAAAAAATGAATGCAAAAAATCAAAGTAACCCCGTAAAATCACAAGCAAGATATGCAAAAACAGAAGAAAGCGCGGCAGCAAGTGAAGAGCGGTTCTTCTCAGGATGCCTTCACCATTTTGGGTATCTCTCAAGCCGTCCAAAGGATTCTCCCATTCCTCAAGAATGCATTATTTGTCAGAGATTAGGAGACTGCATGGTAGCAACTGTTTACGTGACAAAAGTCAACGATTAAACAACCGCTAATATGTGGTTCTATTTTTTCCCCTTTCATTTAGCAACAATCAAAAATGTTTTATTTTCTAGCCCGAGAACACCTTAGCTATTTCGTAGAGCCCCAAATCTACAGATTTCCGCTTACCGATCACATCCTTTAATGGAACCAAAACAATCTGATTTCCTTGAAGCGCAACCATGTTCCCAAACTGGTTGTTGTGAACCAAGTCTATAGCAGCAATTCCATACCTTGTTGCCAACACTCGATCAAAAGCTGTTGGAGAACCACCACGTTGAAGATGCCCAAGAACCACAACACGTGTTTCGATTCCTATGCACCTTTCAATTTCCTTCCCAACATAGTACCCTATGCCACCTAGCCGCGGGTTTCCAAACTCGTCTGAACCTGCTCCATAAATTATTCTTTGGGCACCTTTGGGTTTCGCTCCCTCAGAAACAACAACCAAACTAAAGGCTTTGCCTCTGTCATGCCTTTGTTTTATGTGCTTACATATTTCGTCTATGTTAAAAGGTTTCTCGGGAATCAAAACAATGTCTGCTCCTCCAGCTATTCCCGCCTCTAAAGCAATCCAGCCCGTATATCTGCCCATTACCTCAATTATCATTACTCTGTGATGTGCCTCAGCCGTGGTGTGCAGCCTGTCGATAGCTTCACACGCGATGTGAACAGCGGTGTTAAAACCAAAAGTGTAGTCAGTTAAGCCTAGGTCATTGTCGATTGTTTTTGGAACTCCCACACACTTAAGTCCTAATTCCCCCATTTTGAGGGCTACGCCAAGAGTGTCGTCCCCACCAATAACAACTACTGTGTCTATTCCTTTCTTGTTGGCGTTATCTAAGACCTTTTGAGTGTCTCCTTCGCGTTTGAATGGGTTAGTTCTGGAGGTTCCTAAAATTGAGCCTCCACGAGGAAGTAAACCAGAAATAGTTTCCAGATTCAAAGGTGTAAAAGAGCCTTCAACCAGTCCCCGCCACCCATCCAAAACGCCAATCATTTCATAACCGTAGTTACGAATACCTTTCCGCACTACCGCTCTTATTACTGCGTTTATTCCCGGAGCATCACCTCCCCCACTGAGCACTCCGACCTTCACCGAGTTTTCCTTCTAAACAGCCTTACCCGAGCTTCCGAAGAGGCGCATTTTTTCTTGGACAACCCGTTTCATGTTTTCTTTGGCTGGCCCCAAAATCTTGCGGGGGTCATATACCTTAGGTGACGTGACCAAAACTTCACGAACTGAACCCGTAAATGCAAGCCTCAAATCAGTGTCGATGTTGATTTTTGCTATACCCAAAGAGATTGCACATTTTATATGCTTATCAGGAATTCCTTTAGCTCCACTGAGTTCTGCGCCATACTTTGTTGCCTTCTCAACAATCCACGAAGGAACACCAGAAGCGCCATGTAAAACAAGTGGAACGTTAACTTTTCTTCTAATGTCTTTTAATCGGTCAAAATCCAGTTTCACGTCGCCCTTGAACTTGTAGGCTCCATGCGATGTGCCTATGGCAACTGCCAGAGAGTCTACACCTGTTCGATCGACAAATTCTTTAGCATTATCAGGGTCAGTGTATGGGTCTTCTGCGCCTTGAGCTGTTGCTTCTTGTGAAACTAGTTTTCCAAGTTCTGCTTCTACTGAGACGCCTTTTGAGCGCGCTATCTCCACAACATGCTTTGTCATGGCGATGTTTCCTTCAAAATCTAAGTGTGAACCATCAATCATGACTGAGGTGAATCCGCCGTTAATACACATCTGGGCTGTTTCGATGTCTTTTCCATGGTCTAAATGCAGAGTCATTGGTATGTCTGGATTTGTTTTTGCTGCGGCTTTAACCATTGCAACCAAGTAGTCTAGTCCAGCGTACTTGACTGCGCTTGGACTCGCAGATACGATTATTGGTGACTTTTCTTCTTTGGCTGTTTCGATGATGGCTTGCAAAATTTCCATGTTGTTGATGTTGAATGCTCCAACTGCGTAGCCTCCAGCGGAAGCAACGGACAAAACTTCCTTGTTTGTAACTAGCATTTTTTTCACCAATGTAGCTTTTTTGTACGTCTATTATTTGTGTTTTGTCATGCTTAAAACAGTTGATGTTGTTTTGGATATGTGTATTTGCGAAATATTTATGCTTGTTTTTGGTTGGTTTTTTGGTGATTTTGCTAATTGTTTGTAGGAGTATAGTTGTTAATGAAGACTACCTATTTAGCAATTCGTGGTTTTATTATTGTTTTTTTAATCGAGGAGATGCATCGTTTATGTTTATGCTTACATTATCAATACAAAAAAATAAAATAAACATTACATATATTCAGAATCAGAACGACTATATTTTAGATTCATACCTAAATTCCATAATTGTTAAATGTTGTATGCGTGATGGTTTAGGAATATGAGTTAATACTAGACGAAAAGTTGAGTAATCACTATGGTAACTCCTGTTGTAGAATTAAAATTCATCCACTCTACTACACCCATCAAAAAGGAACAACTAATCCATATTTTACATGTAGATGATGAACTTGGTTTACTAACAACCACAAAACAAATTTTGGAAACAATTGGTCCATTTCAAATCGAAACAGCCTCATCAGTTAAAAAAGCGATGAAAAAACTGGAGGTCACAGATTTTGATGTGATTGTTTCTGACTATCAGATGCCAGAAAAAGACGGACTAACGTTTTTAACTGAATTGAGAAAAAAAGACAAAAATATTCCATTTATTCTGTTTACCGGAAAAGGCAGAGAAGATGTTGCAATTAAAGCGTTGAATCTTGGTGCTAATCAGTATATTAACAAAGTAGGTAAACCCGAAACAGTTTATGGGGAATTATCATATTACCTGCAACAACTTATAAAAAAACGCAAAATAGAACAGGCTTTAAAAGAAAATGAAGAACGGTTTCTAAAAATTTCATCTCAGATGCCCGGCATGGTATATCAGTTTAAAATGAACATTGATGGTACTTTTTGTGTACCTTTTTCTACAAACGCTATCAAAGAAATCTTTGGTTGTTCTCCGGAAGCGGTAAAGTCTGATTTTTCTCCAATTATCAACGTTATTCATCCACAAGATTATGATAAAGTGTTAAATTCAATCCTTTTTTCAGCTGAAAATCTTACTCTTTGGGAGTGCGAGTACAGAGTCCAACTTCCGGGTGGTTCCATCAAGTGGATGTTAGGGAAATCTGTGCCTGAAAAACAAGCGGATGGAAGCATTATTTGGAATGGGTATAATGTCGACATTACAGAACGCAAGAACGCTGAAAATGCAATTAGACAACAACGTGAAATGCTTGAAACGGTTACAAAAAATACTAGTGCTGGGCTTAACTGTAATTTCAAAAGATTTCAAGGTTCTCTACGCAAACAAGGTAATACTTGATGCATGCGGTGACGTAATCGGGAAAAAGTGTTACACTGCCTTGCACCATAGAAAATCCGTTTGCTCTAACTGTGGAGTAAAAGAGATTTTTGAAACAGGAAAAGACCAAATTACTCACAACCAAGTAATTCTAGGTCCAACTGGGAATTACACACATCTTGATATAACTGCTACGTCAATAAGAAATGAAAATGGCGAAATAATTAGTGCAACAGAAATTGCATTAGACATAACCGAACGAAAGAAAGCTGAAGACTCGTTAATTGAAAGCGAAGAAAAGTTTAGCACTATAGTAAATTCCATAAATGATGCAATAGCTCTAATTGACCCGAAAGGGAATATTACTTACTGCAATAACGCATTCCAAAAAATTTTTGGCTATTCAAAAAAAGAAATAACCAGAAAAAAGATTTTTTCTATAGTTCCTCCAGATGTTCTTCCCCAAGCTAGACCTAGAGTACAAAAATTTGAAAATACTGGTAATATACCTGAAGGAAAACCATTCTTCACTGTTGGGCTTACGAAGGACCATAAAAGAGTCCCAATTGAACTATCTTTGAAAACGATTACAGTTGGAAGTAACGTTTATGCTGTAGGCATATTAAAAGATGTCACCGAAAACAAAAAGGTTGAACACGAACTAAAGAATTCTGAAGAAAAATATCGTAAACTGTTTGAGGAGGCACTTGATGCTATTTTCTTGGCTGATGCTAAAACAGGAATAATAGTTGACTGCAACCGCGCAGCAACCAAACTAGTTGGCAGAACTAAATCGGAATTAATTGGCAAAACTCAACGTATCCTTCATCCTACAGAAGAGTGCACAAAAGGTGTTACACCAGGTTTCAAGAAACATTGTGACGAAAAAATTAAAAGCATTGATAAAACGCAAATTATAACTAAAAAAGGGCAAATCAAAGATGTTCTAATCAAAGCATCTGAATTTACAGTAAATAACAAAAGAATACTCCAAGGAACATTTCGTGACATCACTGACCGCAAAAATGCAGAAATCGCAGTTGACAATATGGTAAATGAACTAGAGCGCGTTATTGAAAAACTACGTGTTGTTGGCAAAGCAACTAGACATGATGCCCGAAATAAACTATCAGTTATAGCAAACAATGTGTATTTGGCTAACCAAAGTCTGACGACCAATCACAGTGCCTCAAAATACTTGGATTCGATTGAATTGGCTATTAGTCAGATAACTGATATTTTTGGTTTTGCAAGAATCTATGAGATGATTGGAGTAGAAGATCGCTCTTACGTGGATGTTGAGAAGATTGTCAACGAAGCTGTGATATTGTTTTCAGGTTTGGGCGACACTAAACTCGAAAATGAATGTTGCGGTTTAACTGTAATGGCAGATTCACAACTGCTGCAATTCTTTTACAATTTGATTGATAACTCTATGAAACATGGCAAAAAAGTCACCAAAATCAGGGTGCACTACAAAGAAAACGACGACATGTTACAGCTGATTTATGAGGACAACGGTATAGGAATACCCGAAGCTGAAAAAGAGTTAATCTTCAATGAAGGCTATGGCAAATGTACAGGTTATGGACTTTATCTTATACAGAAAATTTGTGAATCATATGGTTGGTCAATCAAAGAAACAGGTACACCCGGCAAAGGAGCCCAATTCACGATAATCGTGCACAAAAAGAACAAAAACTGAAATCTAAGCCATCAACTTCAGGTAGCACATGAGCCCAAGTAACTTTTGAGTTGTACCCAAAAGAACATGCTCTAACAGCTGTATTCTGAAAAATGAAGCCATTACAATGGATAGATAAAGTTTAAAATTTTGGACATGAATGAAATTGTTATTGGTGGCTTAATATGGAAATAACGTTTGACGACTTCAAGAAGATTGATATACGTATTGGCGAAATTGAAGAGGCAGAACAGATTCCTGGGTCAAGAAATCTGATTAAACTTGTTGTCGATTTTGGTTTTGAGAAGAGGCAGTGCGTGGCGGGAATACTAAATTATTATGAACCTGAAGAGTTAGTGGGCAAAAAATTTGCTTTTTTGTTGAATCTGCAACGAAGAAAGCTCATGGGACTAGAGTCCCAGTGTATGATTTTAGCTGCCGAAGATGATAATGTGGGAAACGTAGCATTGCTTACTCCCGAAAGGGACATTGTCGCAGGAAGCAAAATTATGTAATTGTGCCCAGAATGAAAGCAACAAGTCCCGTAACAAACCAAACTAGGTTCAGGTTCTTTATTTTTTTGGCGTTAGTTCTAGAGTAGTCTTGAAGAAGTAAAACAGAAGAGACTATCAGGCCTAGGTCTGTTACGATTACTGGAGGAACAAACAGGTCCGAAACTAGCCCCAACATCCACGGTAATGGACTAAGACAGACCGCCAAAAAAGAGAAAATTGTTGCAACAATTGCCGCTGCCTTTTCTCCATGTGTCACTGCTATTGTTCTGATTTTGTGAGACCTGTCGCCTTCAACATCTACAATTCCTTTTGTTACTTCTCTTGCTGTGTTAGAAAAAAAGACTATTGCAACAAATAGTAATGTGGAGCTTTCAAGTTGCCCTACAGATAATCCACCATAAATGAACGGCATTACAACTGTTGCGCTGACCAAAAAATTTCCTGGTAGCCCAGTGCCCTTTCCTTTAGTAATGTATGTTATTGAAATAATCCACGCCCCTACCGCCGCCATAAGACTTGGCAGGTTAGTTTTGAATGCTGCTACAAATCCGGTTAAACTCAAAGCAAAAGCGAATATCAGAGCTTGTTTTGGGCTGATGTCGCCTCTCGGAATTGGACGGTTTGGCTCGTTGATGGCATCGATTTTACGGTCGTAGAAGTCGTTTATCACCATGGATGCAGCGGTCAAGGCAAAGGATGTTGCAAACCCTAGGAACAGATTTGGTGTAAAGTTGAGTGTGGAAACCAAAGATGCGCCCACTATTACTGCAAATCCCATCATGACGCAGTTTAGTGGTCGGATTATCTGAATGAATCCCATCAGCTTTCCCATGTTTCTCAACTCAGCATCTCGTCAAAATCGAACATACAAATATGTTACGCTGTAAAGACCAGTTACAATAGTAACACTTTTAGATTTATCTCTGAACTGCTACAGCTAAACAATTTTCTAAAGCAAAACTAGAAGATCTGAACAAAGTGGTAACGTAAATGAAAATTGTTTGATAGGGTTCCTAATTATCGCTTTTCAGAGCCAGTTTTTGTTTAGGGCGTGTTTGATAAAAAAAATCTTTTTAAAAAAGGGGAATTTATTTCAAGTCCGTGTACAACTTGTTGTGGTCAACATTTTTTTCCATAAATATGTTGAGACGACGGTCATTGATATTCATGAATAACAGTTTTGTTTCTTCGCTTTCCACAACTAGGTTATCTAATTCGCCCATCTGCAGAGTTTCTGTCATGTCACATCCTATGTCAAAGGCTGTGGATGAAAGAAGCGCATAATCGATTATTTTTGTGGGATCCTTAAGATCTATTGATGCTGATTGAGAGTCTCTTACTATATACCCAAGTATTCCTTTTTGATTCTTAAGTTCCTGCAGTTTTTTTCGCAGTTCTTCATTGTCTTCTTCGCTATTTTTTGTTTCTGATTTTGTGTCTGGCATTTGTGTACCTCTATGTCATTGGTTTAACTTTTACTGTATCTCCTTTTTTGATTTCGAGTATGTTACAGATTTTTTCGGGAATTCTGATTATGTTTTTTCCTTTCAGTTTTTGGTCGTTAATTTCCTTAACTTTGCAGAGTGTAGAATTACCGTTTATCGTTTCGATTTTGACATGGTCAATTGGTTCTTGACTGGTTTCTTGTGTTCTTGTAGAGTTTGTTTGGTCGTGTGGGTTAGGGTTTTGTGTCCATTCAATTAGTGTTTCTGCATCAATTTGCACAGAGTCTCTGGAAAAGAATCCACTGAGTGTGTCAACAACCAGTTTTTTTTGTGGCGTAACTTGAGTTGTGGGAGGTGTTAATATTTCCATGGTTTTTAGGATTGTTGGAATTATTACGTGGGTTATGGAGTAAATGTGAGATTTGTCGATATTTTTGGATGTTGCCAAGACAAGGCAGTTGTCCTGGATGTCGAATATGATTAGTTTGCCGTTTTTTCCGTTGACGCTAAAGCTTTTGAGATTGCCAATTGTTTTTGTTTTTTGTTTTAAGGATTCTAAAGATTCCAGTATCTGTTGTATGGTTTTTTCGTCGGTTTTTTGGTCTCCAGTAATTATTGATTTATTATGAGTAAAAATGAAAGAATGTTTGATTTCAGGGTACGCCTTTTGGATCTCATTTAATGCAGTGGTTAAGGCAATGGCGCAGGGTTCCCTGTTCATTGTTTTTCACATCCTGTCTGATCTAGGAGATCTTGAGCAGAATTCTCTCTGGAACCCCGTCGTTTTCCATAACCAAATACTTGAGTCCTTCAGTGTCTCCTATTTGGTCGACCCAGTTTAGTGCATCGCGTGCTTTTTGGAGTACTAATAGCCTGTCTTGCTGACTGCGAACGACTTGCTCGATTGCTGTTAGTTCGTGGAATGGGTTTGCGTCTAGGATTACGCTTAGGTCGCCGACGGTTATCTCTCCGAGGCTGCTTTGTGCTGACTTTTTGCCAGCGAGCTTAAAGACTACTTCACGTATCTTCTTTGATCTCTCGGCTAGATTTCGTATCGAGTCTAGTCTGCGTAAGTATTCTCCAAGGATGCTTTTTGTCCTGGATATGTCATCGTCCATAGCTTTTGCTATGTCGACTGCGGATTCATATTCTTTTAAT
>JAOZIF010000091.1 GCA_026014495.1 Candidatus Bathyarchaeum sp. | reverse complement strand
CGCTTTCTGAAGAAGGTTAACGCCGCTTCTTGCGATCGGCCATAACTCTTTATCAGGGTGAGGTTTAATTCGTGCATGAATGCTTTGGCGTTTTTCCATCGTCCATTTTCTAGTTTTAAGAGAAAGATGCAGTCGATGGCGTGGTCTTTTTCTAGTGCCGCTTTTATGGCGGAAAGTTTTTCGTCTGTGAGTATGTTCTTTATTTTTTCTTCTGTCAACCGTATCCACACCCGTTTTGTTAAAGAAGATACTAATTACATATTTAGAATTTAACTGTATATTACGATTTTCGACATAATACTGCATATATGTACTACAAGTCATCCGATATCAGTCACCAAAAGCACAAACTGCTAAGCGGTAAATGGTGGTGGGCTCACGTATTCTTGAAAGTAAATAGCAACGGTGTTAGCTGTTTACTTTTCTCAAGATCTCAATCACTTTTCAGTGGGTCAAAAATCGTCATCGCCCACCATGCAGTATTGGGTGGTCTTGAGAATAAAAGTGTAGCTTATGAAACCAGTTTTTGGGGTTTGATGGATGGTTGTTTTTTGTGGTGTAGCTGTTGGTTTCTGTTTTTGAAGTGTGTGGGGTTGTGTGTTCTGAAAAGAAAGGTGTCAAGTTTTTTGTTTGGGAGTTCGATTTAGTCTACTTGTTGTTTGACTATCATTCTGCGGAATTGTTTTGCGTAGTGGTAGTCGGATTTGAGGCGTTTTAGGTCGTCTGCTTCTTTTTCAAGTTTTTCCATTTTTTTTCTGATTTCCTGAAGTTTTGTGTTCATTTTTGAACTCCAAGTCACCCTTCATTGGTTTTAATAAAAAGCAGTTATGAAATGGGGATATGTACTCAGAATTCATATTCACCGCAAAACTGGAGATGTCACCACTTGTTTTCTTGCAAAACTCCCCTTTTTTCAAATTAACCAAAGGACTGGAAAAAGATTGATGAAAAACAATGTTGACCTGTTTTGATGTTATAATCACCAGAACTAAATTCATGAATCATACTCGGCAAAAGATATGTGTTGTAGTTTTGGTTGTTAGTTACAAAAATCAAAAATGCAGTTTTTAGAGGAAATACAAACAGGACATTTAATTAGCCTGCAAAACGGCACACCCTGTGAAAAACACTTTAGATTACGTTGTGTTTTTTATGTTATAATTTCGTGTTGTTAAATATATTTTATTTGTGCCTCTTTCCATAATTTCTCAAAATAGTTTTGAAACAAAGTTATAACTGTAGGGTGGCTTGACCAAAAATAATTTTCACCTGATTGTAGAGGATTATTAAATGTTGTGGCAATAACCACTTCTTCATTATCAAATACGCCCCCCAAAACATCTGGTTGATTAGTAATAAAACGTCTCTGAATACATGGACTGTCAATAAATTGCTGGTTATTACTTGCTGCATTTCTTTCTTTTTCGGGCAAATAAATAATAATTCTTGTCTTTATACGTCTTTCATTGACGGTTTGTATTTCTTTTTCACAAAAGAATTCCACTCTTTTGTTGTCACTCCATGTCATAATAGCGTCATTTGTTTTGTGTATACTTTTCAATTTGTTTTTAAGCCAATTTAGGTGTGCGTCTTTTCCGGGGGTTATACTGAACTGTTTTTGCTGTTCATGTGTTGTTTTTCTGTTGTCCTTTTTGCAGGTCATGATTGCTCGTTTTACTTCTTTCTGTAATTTTAGATTTTCAACGTTTTTATCTTTAAGCAAAATTGCGAGACCATTCTTTAGTGACATGGGTTTGAATTCGATTGGTATTGCTAGAATTTTTTCAACTAAACCTAATTTTTGAAGTTTCGGCATTATTCGGTAAATTTCGGCTCGGTCAATATTTGACTTTGCTGAGATTTTACTGACGGGGGAAACGCCTAAAGTAGCCAAAGTAAAATAAATTTTTGCTTGGCAAGACGTTAAACCTAACAATTTCAGGGTTTGAATTGTTTGTTTTGTTGTTGCATTTTTGTTCATTGATGCAACCTCAACATTGAATCTATGTTTTGATGTCATAATTATGTTTTTTTATATCCTTGTGACTGTGTTCACCAGTCACAAACTGTTAACTGCTTACATGTTATACAACAGTTTCTCAAAAATAGATGAGGTAAAAAAATGAAAAAAGAAAACAAATCAAAAATTGCAACTATAACTTTAATTCTAACGTTAACTATTGCATTCATGGCTATTTTACAAACCTCAAACACTGTAGGTGCAGTTGAATATGAAGATTTGCTACAATACGAATGGCCCACAGCGTATGGTGATCTTAGTGAAGGGTGGTACACTACAGGCGGATCAGCACCCTCTTCACAAGACGTTTTGTGGTCGTCTGACCTCGGCACACCATCTACCGCTTTTAACGGCATGGTTTTCCTATCTGGAGGCTATGCAGTTGACGCCTTTACAGGAGACCCGATATATACATTTGTAGGTAGCACACCAACTAAGATTGACGAAGAACTCTTTTTCACTACAGGTGGAGCAGCTTTTTTGGCACAAAGTTATACACCTGGACAGCAGATCTTTGTTTACGAAACAGCAACAGGCAATCTATTGTATACCCATGACGTTTATGCTACAGTCGCTAATTACGACCCAGAACTGAAAATGTACTGGGAGGCAGACGCTGAAGCTGGCGGTAACGGCGGTAGCGGTAGAGTACGAGGATGGAGCTGGCCAGACCCTTCACAACCACCAACAGTTGTTTGGGAAAAATTCATTCAAAAATCCATTTCAGTTATTGGCAGCCCAACTGTCGTCGATGGAAAAGTAATGATTTCAACAATTGAGTGTACTGCACTTTGTCTAGACGGTAAAACTGGTGATGTACTCTGGGAAATACCAACCGACGGATTCCTAGCTTATAAAGGTGCATTCTATGATGGCAAGTGGATTCAGGCAACATTTTCAAAAATATACTGCTTTGATATCGAAGCTGGTGAAGTCTTATGGACATTCAATCCTGGTACTTTTTGGAACTTCTGGGCTAACATGGGTGCAATCTACAATGGCAAAGTCTATGCAGTAAACACTGATTATCACACTTATGCTGTAGACATCGAAACTGGACAACAGGTATGGAGTTGGAAATCCGATGAAGGTATAGGTTATCCAGCCAATGCAATTGCAGCTGGTGGTAAAGTCTACGCTAGAACGGGTAATGGAGCTTATACAGACCCTGATACTCAGGAACCATTTGAAGACGAGTTCGTTTGCTTGGACGCAGAAACCGGTGAACTCATATGGAAAACGAATACAAATGTTCCCCCATTTGGCCTTACGACTGGCGACATAATTGCTTATGGTAACCATTACATGCCAGCACCCGGTGGTGGTGGATGCATCTGTCAGGGGCCTGCTCAACCTTGGTCATGCTTTAAAGCAAATGCAGAAAACACTGGTGATGGCAACCGCGGTGGACCCGAAGAACTAGAAGTCAAATGGATTTTTGATACTGACTCTGCTATATTTTCTTCTCCAGTTGCTGCAGAAGACAAAATTTTCATCGGCTCAATTGCTGGGACGTTCTACGCTCTCGATCACATTACTGGTGATGTTGAGTGGGAGTTTAAGACTGGCGATAGCATCAAGTGTTCAGCAGCTTATGACGACGGCAAAGTTTATTTCACTTCAGACGATGGCTACCACTACTGTCTAGACGCTGACAACGGTAATGAAATCTGGAAAACATACATATGTGCAGACACGCCGTTTTATCATCGCGGTGTAGTTAGGAAAACCTCTTCTCCAACTATAGTTTCTGGAAGAATATATGTCGGATCTAGAGACTTTAGTCTATATTGTCTAAACGCTGCAAACGGAGACATAATTTGGAGTAAACCGCTTGGTGGTCTAATTAGTAGCACACCTGCAATAAGCGGCACAGACCTTTATGTGACTGTAGGCGGCATTTCAGCACCATACCATGATGATACTGGCGGAGATGATGGCACAATGTATAAGCTTGACACAGCAACGGGTAACCTAATTTGGCAGACTGCAATCCCATATGTGCACCATGTTATTGAAGGATTTGGGCAAGCTGTTCCCAGAGAGTTTCACGGCTCTCCGGTGTATGCTGATGGCATGGTTTTCCAATCAGCTAATGGTTGGGCAACGTATGGAATCGATGCGTCCACTGGAGAAATAGTGTGGACTTACACTAGTCCTTCAGGCGGTATGAGCAACACTATCACACCAATATACCTAGATGGCAAAGTTTACGTGCAGGACTTCTTCTCGCTTGGGTGCCTTAACGCTACGACAGGCGAAAAGCTTTGGGCTGTGTGGCTTGCACACAGTGTACATGGTGATCCGACGTATGCTGATGGAAAGATCTACGTTGCAAGTGACATGAAGGTTATGTGGTCTGTTAATGCTGAAACTGGTGAGAAATACGATTTCGTTGCTTGGAATGACATTTGTCTCTCAGCGGGTTGTATCTACGACAACAAACTCTATTGGGGAACCACTGGAAACAAGATTTACTGCTTTGAACAGCCCTCTTACGGTACAGTATATACTGCTAATTCAGGTACTGCACCTTCAGCAGCAGAACCGATGGAAGCATCGTCATCAATAGGAACTGAGCAGGCTATCGAAACAGGGATTTTGTCTGAACAAACTGGATCTACAGTAGCGCCATTTATCGCAACAGAAACTGCAATCATAATTGCAGTTGTTGTCACAGCAATCGTCGGTGCAGTCAGCATCTTTGTGCTACGAAAGCGAAAATAAACCAAAAATTTTCCCTCCCTTCTTTTTTTGGGAGTAAAACTTCAATGGAAGAAAATGGGGACTGAAAAGGCTCAGGCACAAAAAGTGAAAATAACTAAAGCAATAGTAACTGTTTGTTGGTTTTCATTTTTTTCTCCTCTTAATGCCCGTGCAGGAGCCTCAGCAAACCCCAATTCTTCTTGAAAGTAAAAAGACAACTGCTTAATTTCGATTAGTTAAGCAGTCAGTGTGCTAAAAGTTAAAATGTGTTCACCATTCAAAGTGTGAAAAAACTGATGGATCAGGGATTCAAGTATGAAACAGGAGACTATCATGATGACGGAAAGTTGTTCTACAAATACCTTTGGTGTACTGTCCAGTATTTTACTGTAAATATCAAAATGTGTACTCAGAATTCATAATTACTATAAATAAAATTAATCAATACGGTGCTGGTGGAGACGGATAAATTGGTGTGTCCTAATTGCAATCATGAAATCGCTTTGAGGCAGTCTGGTTTTGAAGCGAATTTTTGTTATTGCAAGAATTGTGGCACCATAGTTTATCTATAACATTGAGAGGTGAAAAAGGAAAATGGAAGATTCTATAGCTCCAATACTTTTCATGTTAGTTGTGGGTGGAGTGGCTGGTTACTTGGCAGGGAAAATAGTTAAGCGGATTTCGGGCATGGCATTGGCAATCGGCGTTGCGGCTTTTGTTATAATTACATTGGTTTATGCAGGAGCCTTTAACGTAAACATTGATTCAATACTTACAAACGCATCGAATGTTCTAGGTGTTCTTGCTCCCTTAGGGCTTGTGGCTCTGGTGTCCAGTGTTCCTTTCGTAGCTAGCTTTGTTGCTGGTTTATTCATAGGCTACAGAAGGTACTAACATTACCTTCTTCCTATTTTTTCATGAACTTAACTAGCTTAGGTACAAGTTCAGTTCCTTTACTTAGAACACCTAATTCTCCATTTTTACATGCTTTTTCAGAGAAACTTTGAACACTATCACCTTGCAGATTGTTTCCTGCAATAAGAACGGGCACAGGGTCGTCGCTGTGAGCTTTTAGTGCGCAAGGTGTAGAATGGTCAGCTGTTATGCAGACTAGGTGGTCTTTTAGGTCTATTTGTTGCATCATTTCTCCGACAAAATGTTTGTCGATAATTTCGATGAGTTCAGATTTGAGTTTGAAGTTGCCGTCGTGTCCGGGTTCATCTGGTCCTTTGATGTGGATGTAAAAACCGTCATAGTTTGGTAGGGCTTTGAACAGTTTTTTTATTCTAAGTTTGCAGTCGCTTTCAAGGTTTTTGGATGGTAAAGGTAAATCAACTAGACTCATTCCTGCGAGTTTTGATATTCCTCGTTCAACATTCATGTCTGCAAGGCAAACAAAGTTGAGTCCGTAAAGTTCTCTGAGTAATGGAAACTTTGGTATCATGTTTCCTGCGTCTCTGCTGAGGACAACGTTGGCTTTTAGTTTTCCTTGTTGTACGCGTTTTTTGTTTACTTCGTGCTGGTTCAAGACAATTGTAGCTTTTTGGGTGAATTCGTTGACTAGTTCTGCAGAGATTTTTGCTTCTTTGGTGTCGTCAAGGGGTTTGCATGTTTTGAGTATCATTTTTGCGTTTAGGTCAGCTACGCCTACGCTGTTGATTCGTTTGTATGCTGGGTCAGTGTTGCCTATGTTGCCTGAAAGTTGTCCTTCTTTGCTTCGGATGACCAATGCTGCCCTGTATGTTACAGTGCTTTTGAACTCCAAAGTGGCAGGATGTGACTCTAGTTTGACTTGTTCGGTGACTGCGTCTGCCAGTTCGGTTGCTTCTTGTTGTGTCAGGTTTCTTCCTGCTCGTCTGTCAATTATGGAGATGTTGTCGGATGCTATTGTGCCTAGGTTGCAGCGGATAGCTAAGTCGCCGCTTTTCATGTTCATTCCTGCGCCGACTGTTTCGAGGGCACCCCTGCTTACGTGGTACTTGAAGGGGTCGTAGCCCAGAACAGAGACAACTGCCACGTCGCTTTCGGGTGCCATGCCCTTGCCGACTGTGTACATGAGTCCTGTTTTTCCGTTTTTGGCAAGTGCGTCCATGTGTGGAGTTTGTGCGGCTTCAAGAGGAGTCCTGTCGCCTAATTCTTTCACGGGTAAGTCGCCCATTCCGTCAATGATAATGTAGATCAACTTCAACTTTGAACCACTCTAAAATATACATTACAAACACAAATTTAAAACAAAAGGTCTTCTCTCTTTTTCAGAAGAACCTTTTTTCAAAAAATTAGTATACTACTATGCGTGTGAACTTTTTTAGTAAATGTGTGCTGTGCAGAAAATTTCAGAAAAAAAGTTAGTTTTCAACAATGTACCTCTATTTGTATCCTAATATGCCGCACAGAATTGTGAATAAACTAAGTATTGTTTTTTTAATCTGGGTTTTGTTTTTGGTTTGCGGTTAAACCTTATTTCTCTTTCTCCAAAGAAAATACAAAACAGCCACAATGACAACTGAACTTATGCCTAAGATAATCAAATATTCAGTAGGAATTATTTGAGGTTCTTGTTCCTGTAGACAGTAAATATTTCCATCATTTCCTAAAATCCACCCCTCAGTAGAACTGATCATGTCTATAGCTTTTAGCCAGCTAGCAGTTGGACTTGTTGTATTTGTCCATCTGGTTCCATCCCAATGGATTACGCATCCGTCAGACCCTACAGCCCATCCATCAGTTGAGTTTATCATATCCACTGAAAACAAGTGTATATTAGCTGGAATAGGGCTTGTTACATTTTCCCAACTTGACCCGTTCCATCTGATTATTCTCCCGCCATCACCTACTGCCCAGCCGTCAGTTGAGCTGACCATATCAACTGACCATATTGTTCGGTACGTAAAGATTTTGGGGGCTTCTACTGTGTTCCAGCTTGTTCCATTCCAATGAAGTATTGCTCCTCTCGAACCTACTGCCCAGCCGTCAGTTGAGCTGATCATATCCACCGATTTTAGCGGATTATTAATTGGGGTTTCTACACGACTCCAGCTTGTTCCGTTCCATCTTATTATTTTTCCAGCAGTTCCTACTGCCCACCCTTCAGTTGAACTGATCATGTCTACAGAACTAAAATATCCTGGGACACTGGTTATATTATTCCAGCTTGTTCCATTCCATTGAATTATCGACTCATTTAACATTCTAGTTGTTTCGGAGGCTATCGCGTACCCTTCATTTGAGCTAATCATATCTACAGCCACTAATTTTGCAGAGGTTGGGCTAGCAACTTTTGTCCAGCTTTTTCCATCCCAATGAATAATACTTCCATCACGTCCTACTGCCCACCCATCGTTCGAGTTAATCATATCCAGTGCTACAAAAGTTGCATCATCAGATATTGGTATTTTTTTCCAGCTTAAATCTTGAGCAATTACAATGCCTGAAACTAAGCAAAGGAAAACAACAAAAACAGACAGGACTGCTAGCAAGTAGACCGAAGTTCTCATGTACTCAACTTCATTAATCGTTGTAAAAAAGAGTTTTTATCAAGAAACATTGACTAAACAAGATTTGACGGCTTGTGTGCAACTTTTTAGTTTATAATCTGCCATTTTTGGTTATGTTATGGCGCGCTTCAAGACTGCAATCTTTGAGGAATTGTTTTCGGAAATAATCCTTCAAACAATCTTAGTTTGGAAATTGTGCGCGCACTTTTGATCTCTTTTTAAACAATAAGAAAGCGCCTCCAGCAACAATCCCCACAGCAACTATTCCTATGATGATAAAGAGGGTGTCAAACACTGCAGGTACGTCTGTAGGAGCTTGCATGGTATATAGTAGAGAGCTAACAAATGCTGTGGTATTATGGATGTTAGTCACCCAGTAACAAATATGTGGATTGTCGTTAGAGTCTAACGCCAAAGGACCTTTGCCATACGCAAAATTGTTTGGGGCAACGGTTTGAATATTCCACTCTGAACCTGTCCAACTAGTATGCATTAAAGAGCCGTTAAAAAATTCGATGTGCGGATAACTATTGGTGTCTAATGCAAGGTTTGCCTCGATAAATAGACCCAAAGCAGCGTTCGAAACCACGGTTTGTGTATTCCATGCAGACCCATCCCAACTGGCGTATCCCATTGTAGCGTTGTTACTTGAAGAATGCGGATAGTTAACTGCATAAATAAAATGTGGGTAGCCATTACAATCTAAAACCATGTTTCCAAAGTAATCCAGATTGGAGAGCGCTGTTTGGATGTTCCATGTTGAACCCTCCCACACGGCAAACTTCACGGCTAATAGATTACCGCCGCTCGGCGGATAATATGTGTCATAACCATACATTATGTACGGGTTATCGTGTTGGTCTAACGCCAAATAAATACTATCTGTATAGCTTATCGGGGAATCTACGGTTTGAATGCTCCAGTTTGAGCCATTCCAACTTGCATAATTCAACATAGAAATATCGTTGGTAACCCCTTGAGGATAATCAGAAACAGGTAAAACTGTTGCGTAAGCTAAATGTGGATTGTCGGCTGAATCCAAAGCAACAGAGTATCCATAGCCTTCTGGTACGACTTGAAAGTTCCAGTTCAGCCCGTCCCAACTAGCATAATACACTACCTCATTTGCCCCTTCATAGAGTATATGCGGGTTGCTCTGAGAGTCCAATACAATACTGATAGGCGTGCCTCCTTGAATGACACTTTGTATTTTCCAGTTTAACTCGTTCCCACTAGCGTAATACAGTACCCCATTTACTCCACTGTAACTTATGTGTGGGTTGTTGCTGGAGTCTAGAACCATATAGATTCCTCCAAAGGAACCATCCGTAAACACAGTTTGCGTGCTCCAAGTTGAATTCGGTGTACTGGATATCACAGTAGTGATTGCGTAAGATGGCCAACGGTTAGTCTCCGAAACCGGAGGCGACGATACTGGCAAAGACGTTACGTTTGATTTTAAAGCAAGAATTGCGCCTGAACCTTCCAAATCTGGGTTTTCTGAGGTTACAAAATTGCCGCTTATGTAAACAGTACCATTTTCAATTACAGGAGACGAGCCTGCAGTATATCCGAGGGTGTAATTCCAGAGCTTTTCACCGCTCGATGCATGAAGTGCATAGAAATTGTGTTGCGTGACCTGCGAGAAAAACATAGGACCATTTAAGCCCACGTAAATTATGCCATCAGCATAAGCTGGAAACGTAGGAGAAGAGGCAGCTAAGTCGCTTGTAGCAAAGTTCCAAATCACTGTTCCATTATCTGCGTTGAAGCAGTAAACGCCGGAAGTAGAGCCGACGTAAAGGTAATTATTAACTGACAAAAGAGAACCAAGACCTGTTCCAGCAACATAATTCCATATTACTTTGCCGTTTGCCGCATTAAGAGCATAGAGAATGCCCTCGCCAGAGACCGCGTAAATTGTGTTATCCACAATAACAGGAGCTCCAACAGAACTGTTGATTGGATGATTCCAGATTAATGCCCCATTTAAGCTGTTCAGGGCGAGGATGCCACCTTTGTAAACGTATCCGCCTGAATTCTCAGCATCAGTGTATCCTTTCGTGTTCACAAAGTTAGAGCTGACGTAGACATTTTGACCTGCAGCTAAAAGAGAGCAAAATTGGCCTGGCGTTGTGTAATTCCACAGTTCTTCACCAGTGTAAGCATTAAATGCGTAAATGCTGCTACGCCATGAGGCATCTTGACTTGAGTAGACAGCACTCAGAGCATATAGGTTTGCGTCTTCCAAAACAAGGGCGCTATCATCAAAACGCGTTCCTACTGGACCTGAAAAGTTCCATATTTTTTCCCCTGTCGAAGCATTAAAAGCATAAACAAAACCAATGTTAACATCTGTAGACAGAGTGTAGCTAAATCCACCTGCGTAGGCTATACCTCTGCTAACTACTGGTGTGCTAAAACATGTTCCGGCACAATAATTCCACACTGGAGCCCCATCAGAAGCGTTCAGGCACGAAACGACGCCTTGCAAAGAGTTAGAATTGCCTCTATTTGCCTCGCCAACGTAGACGTATCCGTTTGCTACCGAGAAGGTACCAAAGAGTCCCTCGTGGTTCCATGTTTCGGAGCCTGTGGATGCATTCAAGCAGTATATGGTCACTGCTGCACTCCCACTGTTAGCGGAGGATACATAGACGAAACCGTTTGATACAACAAGAGAATTGACAGAACTCCTGTTTGACGTGAAGTTCCAGAGTTGTGATACAGTGGCTAACTGGTCACCTGTTTCCGAAACTTGTTGAGCATTCATTTCTAGCGTAAAAGTTGAAAATATGGGTAAACATAGAATAGCAATGGCAATAAATCCAACTGCTAAACTTCCTTTCAAGTTTCTTCATCTTATGTACTCTCAAAAGTGGGAAATAAGACTTCGCTATTCATAGTCAAGACATGGCTGATTTGATTGCAGTTGAGAATTTGATTCATTTATTAATGTGAATTTTGTTCATGCTGGAAAAACGGTTCTGTACACTTTTTCAATATATTCTCGTAAGGTTAAGTTTTGGTCTTTTGCTAGTTGCATAAGCGCTTTTGTTACTCCCGTGGTGTACTGGACTGCTTTTTTTGGTTTGTCAGCAAGGATGCTTGGAATTTCTAGGTTATGGGCGACTCTTCGTAGTATTCGTTTTCTGAGTTTGTCTTCGGTTGAATTAATCTTTAGCTTTAGTGGTAAGCGCAACGCGAAATCTATAACATCACAGTTGATGAATGGAAGCCTAAGCTCCACTCCATGAGGTGAACATGTTTGGTTGTCTCTTTGAAAGTTTTGATGGTACGCATTTTGTATGTCATAGAACATTTTTTGCTGTACAGCCTCAGCGCCCGACTTGGCGTATTCTGTCAGGTACCTGTGGTAGCCTCCGAAAAGCTCGTCAGCTCCCTGCCCAGCCAGCAGAACAGGATGCCCCAGTTTTGAGGCAGTTTGTGCCAGCCAATAAAACGGAACAGCAATACATGCATCAATTACATTAGCGTCTTCAGTTAGCCACAGCACTTTGTGTATGGTTTCTTCAAGCTCGTTTACATTGTAAGTTTGCAGATGCAACGGCAAATCTAGGGCTTCAGCAGCCTCTTGCGTGAACATGACTTCAGGTTGACCTTCTAGTCCCACCGAAATCAACTGAACCTCTACGCCAACCTCTTGTGCCAGAGTTGCAACTACACTACTGTCTACGCCTCCAGAAAACGCAACAGCCACGGACTCAAGGTCTGAAACCTGTTTTCGGGTAGACTCCAACAAAAGAAGCTGCAAAGCATTCGCCGCAGTTTCCATGTTCAACTTGTTCTGAGGCGGCATCCGCAACCCTTTGACGGGATGAAAAGAGAAGCCGTGCTCGTTAACTATTGCCAGTTGCCCCGGAGGAAACGATTGAGCATTTGTTAGTCCAAGTTTCCACAGTGCTTTACGTTCAGACGCAACCGCACAAACAGAATCATTCTCGCCATAATATAGTGAAGTTGCCCCGAAAACGTCTCGTCCAACAAGCAGTTTTTTGGGTGCCGCAACTACAAAAACGTATGAGCCGCCTACCTTTTCGAGGATTTGAGCAGCATTTTTTAGTGGATTAGAACCAAGTAGGGTCTTGAACTCTTTTAGTTCTGATAGGTCCGGCAGATTTGGGGCAGGAAACATTCTTCCTTCAAAGACAAACGTGAAGCCGTCAGCCTGAACTGGCTGAAGTGAGTCTCTTGGCAGTATAAGTGAGAGGTTGTGACCCAAAGTGATGTTTGATTCAAGGCTGTTGAGCTTTAGTTTGTTTAGTGTTGACGCTTTCTCTACTACATTTGATGTGGCTATTCCATGACCACTGTTTCCTCTATGAACCAACTCTTCTAGCATGGTGGCTACTGCTGGAACAGCGTTTTGTTTGTTCTTGTTTACCGCAGCAACCAAAGCTCCCATCGTTCAATTCTCCAGCCCGCGAGGCAATTATTTTTAGGCGAAACTGGTAAAGGTTAGTTCAATCATTAATGTATCGTTTCCGGAGGTCACAAGTTTGCCTATTCTACCCATTGACACAGGCCGTTACGGCTCACCTGAAATGAGAAAAATCTTTGACGAAGAAAACAGACTACAAAAGATGCTGGACGTAGAAGCCGCACTGGCTTGGGCGCACAGCCAAGTAGGCAACATACCAGAAACTGACGCAAAAAAAATTATACAAAAAGCGTCAACAAAACACGTTAAACTTGAACGCGTAAAAGAAATTGAAAACGAAATCCGCCACGACGTCATGGCTCTGGTCAGAGCCTTAGCAGAAGTCTGCGGCTCAAGCGGAGAATACGTACATCTAGGCGCAACAAGCTCAGACATGCTAGACACCGCAACTGCCCTGCAACTAAAAGAGGCAGTAAACATTATTGAAAATCGACTAAACGAGCTAGAATCAGTTTTGCTTGAGCGTGCAGAAAAGCACAAAATGAGCATCACCATGGGAAGAAGCCACGGACAACATGCCCTGCCAACCACGTTTGGATTCAAGTCCGCGGTCTGGACAAGAGAGGTCGCAAGAACTATTCAGCGTCTCCAAGACTGCAAAGGCAGGTTACTGGCAGGAAAAATGAGTGGAGCTGTAGGAACACAGGCGGGGCTGGGGCCAAAGGCTCTTAAGATACAAGAACTTGTTATGGAACGGCTGGGCATCTGTGCTGCAGATATTTCTACTCAGATTGTGCAAAGAGACCGTTACGCCGAATTAACTTGCGTTCTAGCTATACTTGCTTCAACCTTAGATAACATTGCATCCGAGATTCGGGAACTGCAAAGACCAGAAATTGCCGAGGCATTTGAAGCGTTTGAACAAAAAAAGCAGGTTGGCAGCTCAACAATGCCCCACAAACGCAACCCCATGATATCTGAAAGAATATGCGGATTAGCAAAACTGCTCAGAAGCCTTGTTTCACCTGCACTAGATAACATTCCCACGTGGCACGAACGTGACCTAACACAGTCTTCATGTGAGCGTTTCGTAATCCCAGAAGAGTGCATACTCATCGATTACATGCTGATTTTGATGATAAAGGTGCTAAAGGGACTGCAAGTTGACGAGGCAAGAATGCGTAAAAACATGGATATAACACAAGGAAGAATGATGTCCGAAGCCGTCATGCTAAAACTAGCAAAGAAGGGACTAGGACGCCAAAAAGCCCACGAACTCACTCGGCAGCTAGCCATAAAAAGCCACAATGAACAACGAGAGTTCAAGGATGTTTTAGCAGAAAACAGCACAATCAAACAGTTACTTAGCGCAAAAGAAATCGAAACTGTAATGGAGCCACAAAACTATCTGGGCACTGTGCCTAAACAGATTGAAAACGTCATAAAAAAGACCAAAAAAGAAAGAAAGGCTAGAGGCTTGGCTGAGTAGCATTCCGACAAGCTTCAACCCAGAAGATATTCTTGGTCATAGTTGTTGTCTACGGCTTTTAATTCGAAATACACTTGCCGCAGTAGCGATTATCAACACTGCTACAGTGCTTACGGCAATTACCAAAGTTGACTGATCTAAAGTGTTAAGTTGTTTTTGCTCTTCTAAAGGCAGCTCATCAGACACAATAATTGTTGTGTTTTGTTCGTTGGGCATCTCTGGATAGCCTAAGTAGCCAAAACCCGAGCAGTAAACAATTTCACCAGTATCTCCCCAAACACCAACCTGTATGCCCACGATACGGGCGATACTCTCATCAAAATAGAAGTGAATCTGCCAGTAAGGATACAGCGTCAAAGGGTCTCGGTCAGTTTTAATAGGAAAATTTGTTTCTTCGTAGCGAAAAGGCACCATGTAAAAGTTAGCAACATAATGTGCATTTGACAAATCAGGAACCTTGACAATTTCGGTTTTGTTGTCCTCATGAGCTATGCGTATTTCGTAGTCTTGAGCAGACTCTAGAGCTATCTGAACAGCTTGCTCAGAGGAAATCTTGTCCAGTTCACTAACACTATAAAGCCCCCAAGTGTCTGTAAACGAAACAAAATTGTTGCCTTGGAACTTTATGGCTAATCGTTTGTAATTCATTTCAATGTCGTTTTGGGTGTAAATCCACTGGATACGTGTGGTGTCGCCATCCTTTGAAACTTGAAATGATACATTTCCAGCAGTAATCTCTGCAGGTGACAGGTCGTCAACACTGCTTAGAACGTTTTGCATGGACACAATGTATGAGGCGTTTGTGCCATAATGTTGTGAAACAAATGTTTGGTATCTGTGAAGAATATTCTTGGCTTGACTGAGAACATCGTTTTGTGGCGACTCTGAATAAACGTAGTCCTGTTTAGAATAGAAATAAATCTTCAAAAACGCCATATGCCCATTGTAAAAAATTCCCATCAAATTTATTGTTCTTTCGTTGATTTCAAGTTGAGGACTTAAAACTTCCTTTTTTACTAGACCACCAAATTCGTCGTCAATTGTAAAATTTAAAGACTCCAAACTTTCAGAAAGATTTGATGGATACTCAACATCCGTCGGAAGATACGGCTCAACAACAGCATATTTTGTTAAATCAAGCCCAACAACACTGGACAAAAAATCGAATAGCTTGTCTTCAGTAGTGCCTTCTGAAGAACATACACTAGACACTTGCGAAAGTGGAAACAGCAAAAACAGCATTAAAATACAAAGTATCCATCTGCTGCTCTTCACTGAAGGCACCACTGACACACTGTTAAATCGAAAGAAAAAAAGGGTTTTTGTAAAGAAACCTTGACTAAACCTGCCTCTTTAAGGTCAAGAAAACTTGACCACATGCGTGTAAGTTCAAAATGGATTCAACAAAGTATGTTGGTACAAAGGACAGAGCGTAACATCAATTAGTGGACTTGGTTTTTGTTGCTCCCTGAAAAAGTGTTGTGATACTAAAAAGTATAATCGAAACATAACCAAAGAGGTTACAAAAACAAAAAGCACTGTGGCACAGTTATTAGATTAGAAATCTGTTAGGGCTCGCTGTTTTTCTGTTTCTTGTTTCTTTAGGTTTTGCCACTCTTCCTCTTTGACGTAGCCACCTATTTGCTCTTTGATTTTTTTGGCTAATTTGGGGCCAATCAGCGGCAAGCCAGTTAGTTTTTGCAGGGGTGCTCTTTTGAGGTCATCAATTGTTCGTAAACCAGAGTTGAAAAGTATACGGGCGCGAACTCTTCCAATGCCCTTCAATGTAACCAGTGGAAGCAGTTCAGGTTTTACTCCTTTCTCAACCCTAATTGTTAGCCTCGATAGGTCAG
>JAOZIF010000135.1 GCA_026014495.1 Candidatus Bathyarchaeum sp. | reverse complement strand
TGTTTGGTAATCGTTTTTGTCAACAGTTGAAAGACCTACAAGTTCTTGGTCAACTTGGACGGCTGACGCAAAAAGGGGCACTTTGAATTCGTGTATTGCAACCATTATGCGGTCAAAATCTTTGCAGCTTTTTCTGCCACCCATGATGTACATGACTGCAACCTGGGATTTCTTGGTGAATTCAATGAACTCTTCTAAACATTGAGGATCCTCCAAGTCATCCACACAACGAGGACAAACTTCGATTGCTGTTATGCCCTTATTATTTAGGCTTTTAACAGCCATAGTAACCAAAGATGTTTCGTTAGAAAGAACAATTAATGCGATTTTCATTTCGTCATCTCTTTTGGTTGGGTTATCCATCCAATTATATATTTTTTGGTTCAAAAACAATTGAAAATGTGTTGAATGAAAACACAAACACTTCATAAGCACACAAAAATGGAACAAACGTAAAACATCAACAAGAACACCACAACCAGGTGGATTACTCAATCAGTCAAAAAGAGTTCACAGTTCTAGGCATACTAGAATACTAATAGAGGTAGTATGATAAAAACGGCCTTTTTTCTTGAAAAAAAGTAATAACAAAAATGCAACATATATTAAAACAATTTTTCTAAAGGCCTCACTATACTGTTAAATATTAAGTTGAATTAAACTTTGAAACGAACACCAATGGGGCACAATTTATGCTAGATATTAAGCTTGTTCGTGAGCATCCGGAAATAATACAAAAAGACCTGCAAAAAAGAGGAGAACCTGAAAAACTTGAGATGCTTGAAGAGCTAATCAAACAAGACACACAATGGAGAAAACTGCTAACCGAGGCAAGTGAGCTTCGCCACAAGCGCAAACAAATAACTGCGGAAGTTGCAAGCCTAAAAAAACAAAAAAAAGACGCAAGCCAACAAATAGAGCAAGCAAAACAAATCCCCCAAAAGATAAAAGTGCTGGAAGAACAAGTTGCCCAATGTCGAGAAAGCGCTGATTCTTTATTGATGAAGCTTCCTAATATTTTGCATGATTCGGTTCCTTTTGGAAAAGACGAACACGATAACATTGTCGAAAAAACCGTAGGAAAGCCCCCAAAATTTGATTTTACCCCAAAAAGCCATGTAGAAATTGCCACTGAATTAGATTTAGTGGATTTTGAAAGGGCAGCAAAAGTTTCAGGACATGGATTTTATTATCTGAAAGGGGATTTGGCTAGGCTTGACTTTGCGGTGATGACGTATACAATTGATTTTCTCAGAAAACGAGGCTACAACCTTATCGAACCCCCGTTGATGATGCATAGAAAACCATACTTAGGCGTCACAGATTTAGAATTCTTCGGCGACCAACTCTACAAAATCGAAAACGACGATTTGTACTTAATCGCCACAAGTGAACATCCCATGGCAGCATCATACATGGATGAAGTAATCCTCGAAAATGAGTTACCAATAAAACTTGTAGGAGTCAGCCCATGCTTCAGAAAAGAAGTCGGTGCCCATGGTAAATACACCAAAGGCTTGTTCAGGGTCCATCAATTTAATAAAATTGAGCAGTTTATTTTCTGTCATCCTGATGACTCTTGGAAATTCCATGATGAACTCCAGAAAAACTCTGAAGACCTTTACCAGAGTCTGGGACTGCACTACCAAGTAGTCAATGTTTGTACCGGAGACATTGGCATCATTGCAGCCAAAAAATACGACATCGAAGTCTGGATGGCCGATGGCACCTTCAGAGAATCTGGCTCAAACAGCAACTGTACAGATTATCAAGCCAGACGACTTAACATAAAATATCGCGAAAAAGAAGGGCAATCCCCTGCAGGCTTTGTTCACACATTGAACAACACTGCAATTGCCACCAGCCGGACTTTGATTGCAATCTTGGAGCAGTATCAACAAAAGGATGGAACAGTCAAAATTCCTGAGGTTCTACGGCCACATATGGGCGGTCAGAAACGCTTAGAGTGACGCAAAAAGCCGAAGCTTTTAATACTTGCATGCTAAATCTTTCAATCCACAACGAG
>JAOZIF010000058.1 GCA_026014495.1 Candidatus Bathyarchaeum sp. | reverse complement strand
GGCATTGCCTTGGTAAGGCAGAGGTCGCGGGTTCAAATCCCGCCCGAGGCTCCATCTTTTACTTGTTTTGTTTGCTGATTGTTATTGTTACTGAGGAGTCTGAAAGTTCAATTCCGACTTCTTGGTTTAGCAACGAGTTGAAGGTACCTGAGGTTATTGTTGCAAGGTAGATGCTCCATTTTTTTCCCAAATCATGACGTAGGTGCAGGATTTCTTTGTCTCGTTTTATGTGGTGGTCGCATTCGAACCATCCTGCAAACTCGGAAAGAAGCTTTTTTACTAAACAAAGTACGAAACTATAGCTGGGGGGCACACCCATTGTTAAAAGAAGATCTTTGACAATGCTTTCACCTGCTTCTTTTCCTTTTTGTTTTATTTTGTCGTCTGCGCAGCATTCCAGTATGTTTGAAAATCCTTTACTAGTCAGGGTTATTGCGCCGTAGCGAAGCATGTACCGCAAGTAAGCATATTGTTGAAGAAGCCTGTTTAGCAGTGAGTTGACGCTGACTCCTTGTTTTTCAGCCTCTTCAGTTAAGACATTGAGCCATTCTTCGTCAATTCTAAATGAGCGGCCAACTGTTTTTCTTTTTTTGGTTAGCAATAGTAATCTGTCTCCTTAACCAAATAGAGTTACAATGTATTACCATTTAACCCTTTTTGACCTATTGGGTACATTTTGTATACATTAATGTTTTATTGCCCAAAAACATTCATTTTAAGTTAAGATGCAGACCCCCAACAAAAAAGAACGTATCAAAATTTTATTTGTAGACGACGACGAAGCTTTCTTAAAAAGCGCAAAACAATGCTTAAACCTGCACGGCAACTACGAAATAAACTCGGCATCCTCAGTTGATGAAGCACTAGAAATGATGACACAAAAAGAAACAGACATAATAATCTGTGACATCCAAATGCCCATGAAAAACGGGTTCGAGTTCCTGAAAACACTTCGAAAAAACAACAACAATATCCCATTCATCGTTTTTACAGTAACAGAAGACAAAGAAAAAGTGCTCAAAGCATTCACGCTAGGCGCCAATGGATTTGTCGGCAAATCAGGTGACCCCGAAACTGTCTTCTCTACATTACAAAGGTGCATAGATAAATCCGTAAAAAATATTTGAAAACAAAACATGCAACGTGAAAGGTTGCATAAAGCCCATTAATTCCTTTTTGGTCACTTAATGCTTATATGTTGTAGTGAGCGCTGAATTTTTGAGGCAAAGGGGGAAAACAACATAATGGATGAAGAAAGCGCTGAGAAAAAAGCTATTCAAAAAAGGCTTAAAAGCAGAAGATATAGTGGCAAATACAAGGGAAGAGGAAAATACAAACCAAAAGACCCTGCATAACCGTTTTTATCGCCTACTGGAGAATGATTTAACTGAAAGGCAACCTGAAACGCGTTCTCGACGGCAAGCTTAAACCCGAACATCTAAAGCAGCTCTACAAAACGTATGATATAGTCGGTGACATTGCAATAATCAGAGTACCCGAACCGCTAGAGCATCACAGCAGGCTTGTCGCCAAAGCAGTCATGAATACACACAGGGAAGTTAAGTCTGTATGGCGGCAAGTCAGTTCAGTTTCAGGCGATTATAGGCTACGCAGTTTAGAGTTTGTGTTAGGCGAAAAAACAACCAAGACACACTACAAGGAGCACGGCTGCATCTACAAAACTGACTTAAAGAAGGCCTATTTTTCGCCCAGACTTTCTTATGAACGGCTAAGAATTGCAAAGTTGGTTCAAATGGGGGAAGTTGTTGTGAACATGTTCGCGGGGGTAGGATGCTATTCCATGTCCATCGCGAAGCACTCAAAACCAAAGAAAGTCTATTCGATAGACGTTAATCCGTCTGCATTTCAGTATCTTCAAGAAAACATTAGACTCAACAGAGCAGAAAAAACAGTCATTCCACTTCAAGGAGACGCAAAAGCAATGACAGAAAACAAGCTGCAAAACATTGCAGACCGTGTTATAATGCCTTTACCTGAACTGGCTTACGAGTATCTTGACTGTGCATTGTTGGCGCTCAAACCCCAAGGAGGCTGGATTCACTATTACAATTTCGAATACGCAAACAAGAACGAAAACCCTGTACACAAAACCGAGGCGAAAGTGTTAGAAAAGCTGCGATTGTTATGCACAGAATGTAATGTATATTTTGGGCGCATAGTGAGACCAATTGGACCCCGATGGTACCAAGTGGTTCTTGACATCCATGTACAAAACTAAGCAATACGAATCTTTTTATAATCTATGGGCGCACACAATACTAACAACTGGAGGGAGCAGCAATCAAAAAGAAATTAATGGATATCCTAGCATGCCCAATAGACAAACACTATCCCTTGGAGCTCCACATTTTTGAAGAGACAGAAGAAATCTCAGAGGGCGTAATAGTCTGTCCCGAATGTTTGCGGTGGTATCCAATCCGAGAAGAAATCCCTGAAATGCTTCCAGACAACCTGAGAAACGAAAAAGATGAACTCCCATTTATGCAAAAATGGAAACAAAAGTTCCCCAAACAAATATTGCAAGAGGGCAAGCCCTTCAATCTTGAGAAAAAGGAATGACAAAAAGGTTTTTAATGCAACTTTTTGTTTTTTAACTTAGAAAATCATTTTTATTCTTGGCGCTCTGGAAGCTGTGAATAACTTCCATCTGCAGACCGGTATACTGCCAGCCGTCCAATGGTTTCCCATTTGTCTTCAATGTTTCGCCTAATTTGTGTAACTATAACCTCTGCTTTTGGGTCAGCTTTTCCAGCCCAAACCGTTACATTCAGATAGTCTTGTTCATTGATGCGTATATGAAATCTTGCTTTTGGCTGAGATGTACTCATTTGTTTCACCAACAGTAAGTGAGACGTTAATACTTTTATTTTTTAGGCTAACGACGAACCAGTGTACTAAAGATTACATAATCTAAAGTCGCAAGTTCTTCTCGTTTAGAGCAGTAATAGTATTCCCAAAACGGCAATTATTACCTGAACAGCTGTGACAAAGAGCACAACATCTCTTTCGTAGACTTTAGTTTTCACTTTTTTTAGAACCCAGATGGCTAAATGGGTCGTATCATAGATGTGCTTGTAAGGCAACTCTAAGGAGCCGTCTTGGTTAACTTTCGCGAAAGCTTGCACATCTCCCATATTGTCGATGACTCTAGCTCGGAAATACAAAATGATTTCTAGATAATATGGAATAAAAAGCCAAACAGCTATTGTTTCCATGTTTCCTAAAATGGCGAGGGTACCAATCAGCGCGCCAATGGCATAACTAAACGAGTTGCCTGGAAACACCCTTGCGGGATACCAGTTATACGCCAAAAAAGCAAGCAAAGACGCATAAACAATGAATGCTATCAATCCAATCCAGAGTCTTCCAACCAGCAGGCTTGTGAAGCCAAAAGTGCCAAAAATTACTAGCCCCATGCTTGTTTCTAACCCGTTGTAGCCTGCGAGGAGATTGAATCCGTTTGTTGCACCTATTATGCCTAATGGGACAACAAGTAGCGGATAGATGAGCCCTAGGTCTACGTTACCTAGAAATGGAATTGACATAACTGTTTGATTAACATCCAAAACAGTTAATGGAAGAGCAATAGGAACTGTGAGTAAGACCTTTTGAAGTTGGCTTAGCCCCTTTTTCCACCCTAAAACATCGTCTATGAATCCTATGAACCCCGCAAGCAATATAGTAGATGAGATAGCAAAAACTTCAACTACGTTTGTGGATGGAGTTCCAAGCATTGCAAAGGTTTTTAGAAAAATGTAAAACAGCAAAGAAAAGCATATGACAATTGCGACAATTAGTCCTCCTGACCTCGGAACTAGGGGCTGGTCAGGTTTGTTCATGTCTTTTCCTACAAGGTTTGCTGATTCCGCTGATTTTATCCATTTTCTTGTGAGAAACAAAGTTACAAAAAAACTGAACATCAAGATTAGTCCTGCAAGGGCCAGTTCATCGATATCCAAGAGCAGATGATTCAAAAAATTAGTAAAATTAAGGTCAAGAAAAGTTGAATCAATAGACAACATATTGAACAATGGTAAGACCACAGTTTTCGCCTCGGTTCACGCTTCCTTTGGTCGACTTTTTTCTTAACCTGTTTTACACTGCATCTGTAGTCTTAAGCCTTGTCCTGAAAAAGTTGATGTTTTTGTTATTTTGTCCAGACGCCTCTTCCAAATCCGCGGTACACAAAGCCTGCCTTTTCTGCCTTGACGGGGTCAACAATTTGTCCCATGTCAACAATAGATGCAGGTTGCTTCATTAGCATCTGTAGTCTACGCAGATTTAATCGGCTAAAGCGTTCATGCGCAACTGCCACAACTAGGCAGTCTGTGCCCTCAACAGTCTTTGATATGCTTGCTTGAGCATCATAGCCCATATTCAAAAGCTCGTTATGCGTAAAGAACGGGTCATACACTTGAACTGAAGCACCCATCTTTTTTAGGCGATTCACAAGTTTCTTTGTAGCAGAATTGGCTACTTTTTTTCGGTTAGGGATTGCAGATATTCCGAAGACCGAAATCTTGGATCGTCTTAATGGTTTTTGGGATGATTGCAATGCATTTCTAACTAGGCGTATTGCATGGTCTAGTGTTTCGTCGTTTATTTTTGTTGACAACGACAGCATACGAAACTTAACGTCTACTGCTTCTGCTTCGTCGATTAGAAAATGTGAATCTTTTGATATGTGAAGTCCAGCCATTCTTGAAAACTTTAGGGGGTTAATGATGTTTCGTACTTTTACAAAGTCTATTTCTGCTTTTTCGCAGAATTGTGCGAACTCGTTTGCAAAGGCTATGTTGACGTCTTTGTATGCTTCTTCTAGTAGTTTTACGGCTTCTGCGGTTTTCACGTCTTTTACGCGGATTATTTCGCCTTTGGTTATTGTTTCCAAAATGAGGCATGCAACTTTTAGGCTGCGTTTGGTTATTCCGCCGACAATTTTTGTGCCGTTAGGTACGTTCTTTGAAGGATGGACTGAATTGTTTAGGGTAGAAGAGTATGCTACGCCAAAGTCTGTTCCTGCTTCTAGTCCAGATGCTGTTTCAAGGATTTCTTTTGCCAATGTTGTGGTCATGCCGGGTCCCATTGTGTTCTGGAAAATAATTAGTGAACCTCTGGTTAGGCTCATGCCGATGTCTTTGCATGTTTTTTCGAGCCGTGAGTAGTCAGGTTTCTTTTTTTTGTCAATAGACGCTGAGACTCCAATTATTATGATGTCGCTTTCTGAAACCGCTTTTCTAAGGTTGGTTGTTGCCCTAAATTTGGTGTTTTTGATGTGTGGTTCTATGAATTTGCGTAAATTAGTTTCAGTGAATGGGGATTTGCCTTTCTTTAGCTGATGAACTATGTGGCTGCTTGTGTCTACGCCAATAACGTTGAATCCTGCTTCGACAAATAGGCAGGAGCTAACTAATCCTGTTCTTCCACAGCCTACCATGCAGATGGTGTATTCTTTCCGATTTTGTTGTGACTCTAGGTCTTTGCTTGCAAGCTTCATTGTCTTGGACATTTTTCTTCTTCCCTTTTCATTGCTATGGTGTGTTATTAATACCTGACGAACATTTTTGTTGCAAGCAGCTTATCTGTTTCGGAAATCTATAGGCTAAAATTAACAAGAAACTGTAAAGGTTTCAGGTTTAAATTATTCGGTCAGAGTTTGCAACATTCTCGGTGACTTCTTTGGAGTGACAAACAGTAACGCCTTTACCGACTGTGACATTGGGGTGAATTGACGCATAATCACCAATTACGCACCCTTCCATGATTTCTGCAGATGCACCTATTGTTGTTTCTTCTCCGATAACCGCGCCCCTTACTGAAGCATTATCTTCAATTGTTGCGTTTGGAAAAACCACCGAATTTTCTATGCTAACATTTTTTCCCAAAACCACGCCGCGCCCAAGTATTGTGTAAGGTCCGACTTTCGAGTTCTGCCCAATGGTAACATCTGAATCAATTCTAACTGGATTGTTAAATTCTACATCCGAGTCTACTTTGACATTATCTCCGAAAAGATGCTTTTGTTGTTCATTGTCAAGCAAAACCCTGTTTGCTCTCAAGTAATCTGCTGGTTTTCCAATGTCAATCCAAATTTCGTTGAACTGGTAACCAAAAAGTTTGTTCTCTTTTGCCAGTTTTGGGAAAACTTCACGTTCAATCGAGACTGGGCGACCTGCAGGAATGTAATCAAAGATTTTTGGGTCTAGCACGTATACTCCAGCGTTGATGAGGTTGCTGGGCGCTTTTCCGAGTGGTGCTTTTTCTACGAACTGTGTTATCATGTTTTCTTTGGTTAGTTTTACGGTTCCGTATCTGCTGGGGTCTTCTACTTTGCAGAGTGCTATTGTTGCGATTGCGTTGTTTTCTTTGTGTTGTGCTATGAGCGCCTTGTAGTCGATTGTGCTAAAGATGTCGCCGTTCAGGACCAGAAATGGTTCTTTGTGTCCAATCAGTTCCTCGGCGTACTTGATTGCTCCGCCTGTGTGCATGGGCTTTTTTTCGATGGAGTATGAAATCTTGATTCCATGCTTTGATTCGCCGTAGCGTTGCATGAAAATTTCAGCCATATATTTTACAGCTAAGGTTAATCCGTTAACTTCTGCTTTGGCTAATCTTTCAATGGTAATGTCAAGTAAGGGCTTGTTTAGTACTGGAAACAGAAGTTTTGGTCGGGTACAGCTAAGAGGTCTTAGTCTAGTTCCGATGCCTCCCGCCAAAATTATTGCCTTCAACGCTTGTTCATCCTAAGAGTGTAACTGTGGATTTCGTAAGTAAAAGTTTTATGAACGATTTAGCAGGTTCTATGCTCAACAAGAGTGCTCACTTTGGCGTTGGCTGGATAAGATTTAATTTCAGGCTTACGGCTATGGTTACTCTTGTTGCCTTGCAATGCGGGGGTTGCCAAGCCAGGTCAAAGGCGCAGCCCTGAGGCGGCTGTCCCGTAGGGGTTCGAGGGTTCGAATCCCTCTCCCCGCACCATAAATGATTATGTTTTGTCTGTTTCTGATAGTTCGTTTTGTATTTGTTGTTGTGCTGTTTGTGCGTATGATTTGTCCATTTCAAAGCCGATGTAGTTGACGCCTAGTCTCATGCAGGCGATTGCTGTGTTTCCGATTCCCATGAAGGGGTCTAAAACAAGTTTGGTTCGCTCCAGTCCGTGAAGCCTGATGCACATCATGGGCAGTTTAGGCGGAAACGTAGATGGATGGGGTCTTTGCTTTTTTCGTGACCAGATTGTTTCGTATGGAATAAACCATGTGTCTCCACGGTCTCGCACATCTTCAACTGCCACTTTCCATCTGCCAATGTTGCTCTTGTCCTGATAGGGCACGCCTACTGCCAGCTTATTTAGCCCAATATTTCCTTTTTTGGTGAACTGAAAAATATACTCGTGGCACCTGTTCATGAATCGTGCACTGTTAACGGGCTTAAAGTGCCCCACTGCTATGTCTCCTTTGATGTTTGGGTAGTCGCCAACATCCTCCTGAGGTATAGCAATCGATTTAATCCAATGAATCACATTTTGCAAAACAAAATGCTTCCTGAACCTAAACGCCACTTCCCACGCAACCCACGGGTCCTTAGATTTGTATCCAATGTTCAAAAAAAAGGAGCCATCATCGCTAAGAACACGTTTACATTCTTCTGCAAACTTTTCCATCCACAAAAGATATTCTTCTCTAGAACCAGAATCGTCATAGCTGTTATACTTAATTCCTAAATTATATGGCGGAGAAGTTACAATCACGTCAACTTCTTTATCCTCAACAAAACGTTTCATACCATCAAGACAATCCATGACCAGTATCTGATTATTCTCGCACAGCACCAAATCTACGCCAACCTTTTAAACAACAATCACCGCAACCACCGCCACAAAATAGCAGCAATTACACATCCAAAAGCAAAAACAAACTGTCTATAAATATCTTTGTCGCCCAACCACAAAAAACCAAATAACAGCCCAGTTATTCACACATCTGTGCGGCATATTAGGATACAAATAGAGGTACATTGTTGAAAACTAACTTTTTTTCTGAAAAATTCTGCACAACACACATTTACCGAAAAAGTTCACACGTACCATGAAACTATATTCCTAAAAGGGCTAACCAAATGTTCAGGTAAACTATTGCGCCAACTGAAGAAATTAAAGTTAAGGAAGCCACAGTTTCCCTGCGAAAGTCGTATCTTTCGCTAAGAACAGACAACGAAACCGCAACAGGCATCGCATGCATAAGCACAATCACAGAAGCATCCATTGACGGCAACTGGAACAAAGCTAACGACACCAATGCTACAGCAGGCAAGAAAATTATCCGCAAAAGACTCAAACCAAACGCCTGTTTCAGGTTAGCATACTTTTTTCCATACAAAAACGCCCCCAACATAAAAACCGCCACCGCAGACGTTGTGCCCCCCATCATATGCAAAAACGTAGACACAGGAGATGGAATCTGCACCCCCACAACCGAAACCAAGATGCCCACAAAAATTGAAATAATCAACGGATTACGCACAAGCCTTCTGCCAACCAGTTTTAGCCCCTCCATCTTTGAAGAACCCTCAAGCCGATAAAACTCAAGCAAACTTATCGAAAAGGCAATTGACACAATACCAATCGTAGCCGCCGCCAACGTAGCCAAAAGCTCAGTTTGTTCAGAAGGAAAAGCGAAAGTAACGAATGGAATTCCAAAAAATGCAGTGTTGCCAAAGATGGTGCTTAACATTAGCAGATAAAATGTGTTCCTTGAAAACCTGAAAACAGCATAGAGCAGACTAAAAATTGCCACAACCAAGAGTATTGGAACAATTCCAGCAAAAATGAACACTAAAGTTTCTGTGACAAAAGTTGTTTCTGCCATATCCACTAAAAACAGTGCAGGCAACGCAAAATAGTAAACATAAGAACTAAGCACCCGCTCATCCCCAGACCTTAGGACCCCAAACTTTCTTGAAAGAAAGCCAATCCCCATCAACAACAAAATAGGAACCGCAGTTCCAATCAACACATCAGCCATACCTGTTCATCTATCCGTTTAATTGTTTAACAAAATAAAGGTTACAATCTTTTTTGGCAAAAACAGATAATTGTAAACTGCAAGCAATTAAGGGAGGAATTATGATTGGTCAGCTTCAAGCAAGCACTCAACATTCTTGAAGAGAATGGAAAACTTGAACGAATAAAAAACAAAACACCATTGAACAAAATTCCTGACATCATACGCAAGGCTCAAAAAGCTTTACTGTTCGAGAACACCACAACCCCATATCATGTAGCCTCAAACATCTGCACACGTGACAACTTCTGCACAATTTTTGACATGAACTGGAAACAAATACAAAACAAAGTCATAACAGCAGTCAACAACCCAATAAAACCCGTTATTGTACCTGAAAACCCATTTGAGGAAGCTGAACTCGACCTCAGAAAATTGCCAATCCTAAAATATTATCCCTCCGACCCTGGACCATACATCACATCAGGCGTCTTCATAACAGAATGTGCTGAACGCAACCTCTCATATCACAGGATACTAGTCAAAACCAAAAACACTGGCACAACAAGAATCTGCCACCGCCACACATGGCAATGCTACACAAAAAACAACAAAAACATCGATGTTGCAATCTGCATCGGACTAGACCCCGCCCTCTTGTTTACTGCAGCAATCTCCACTAAAGAGCCAATGGACGAAACCGAAATCGCAGGAGGATTCTACGGCAAACCAATAAACATGGTAAAACTGGAGAACGGCATTTCTGTTCCAGCAGACACAGAAATTGTGTTACTTGGAAAACTCACCCCTGAATTTGACGAAGAAGGAACGTTCGTAGACATCACAGGAACATATGATGGAATCAGACAACAACCCGTCGTCAAAGTCACAAAAATACTGCGACAAAAGGACAACCCAATATATTATGCACTTATTCCCGGAAGAGGGGAGCACTCATTTTTGATGGGTTTTGGAAAACTGCCGCTAATATACATGGAACTAATGAAAGTCTGTAACGTCAAAGACATAGCATTTACGGATGGCAAAATCAACTGGCTAGCCTGCTCCGTAAGCATACAAAAAAGGAGCAACGAGGAACCAAAAAAGGTAATCGAGACCGCTCTTGAAGCCCACAAGAGCCTAAAACATGTTTTCGTGTTTGACGATGACATAAATCTGTCTGATCCACAAGATGTGATGTGGGCATTAACCACCAGATTCCAAGCCGACAAAAACCTATACACATATCCTACGTCTTGGGGATCAAGCTTAGACCCAAGCTCTGAACAGGGGGAAGACAGAAGACTGACATGTAAGGCAGGATTCGACTGCACAATCCCTATGTCAAAAAACAGAAAAGACTTCGAAAAAGTAACCTAAGAACTACTCTGAACATATATTTGACCAAAACGGGATAATACAGATTAACCATTTGCTTACTGCTATGCTTCTTCTAGTTTTGCTTTAAGTACCTCGTTGACCAGCTTGGCTTTCACTCGTCCCCGCGCCTTCTTCATGACAACACCCATTAACGGCCCAAAAGCACTCGTCCCACGGGTCTCAATAAACTCAGCATTCTTCTCTATCACATCATCCACCAGCTCCTCAAGCTCCTTTCGCGAAATCATAGACAACCCAAGAGCATTAAGAGCATCCTTAGCAGTGGAATCTTCATTATCTGCAAGCCAAGTCAAAACCTCAGCAATACACTCTTTTGCAGTCTTCCCCAAATCAATTAGCCTAAACAATTCCCTGAACTGCTCATCAGACACAGCATCAACATTTACGCCATCACGCTTAAGCGCCTTCAAAGTCTCCGTTAACGCAACAGCAATAACAGTCGCAGAAACTTTTGTTTCCGCAGCTAAAACCTCAAAAAGCTCAAGGTACTCAGAATCCAAAATCTGCTTGGCAAGCTTGCCATTAAGCTTGTATTCTTTCATCAGCCGCTTCATCAACTGCTCAGGCAACTCAGGAAGCCTTCCACCCAACTCATCCAGATAATCTTTAGTCAACTGAATAGGAGGCACATCAGTTTCAGGATACATCCGCGCCGCCCCCGGCCTAGGACGCATATACTTTGTAGTTCCATCAGGATTCGCTGCACGAGTCTCCTCTGGAACACACCTCAATGCAACTTTAGAGCGTGCAACCACAGCCTTCAGTGCGTCAGTAGCGTTTTCTAGCGTGTCCGCCACAAAAACTATTGCATCTTGCGGCTGTTTCTTCAAAAGTTGTGCAAGTTTGCTTAACTCTTCCTCAGTTACCCCATACGCTGGCATCTCGTCTGTGTGAAAAATTCCTCCAACCCGCCCCCAGAAACGAGCCATCCCCGCCAACTCAGAACCAAGCCTCATGCCCGATGCAAGCTCCCTCTTTAGTAACCCAGCAAACCCACTAAGCTTAACCGCCAATATTGGATGCTTTTGTTTAATCGCCTTTGCAAGAACTTTACATTTTGTTTTCACGAAAATCTTTGTTACATCAACAAAATCTTCAGAGATGTCATTCTCAGTTATTCCACGAGCACTCAGCTCATCCCTAATCCGCAGCAGACCCAGTTGACGTTGAACCTCATTTGTGATAACTTGGGAAACTAAGTCCAGTTCCTGAACACCCTTAATTTCTATCAACGCCCCATCACGAATAGAAACGTTCACATCTTGACGGATAGTTCCCAGTCCACGTCTGACCCTGCGTGTTGCCCTAAGTATTCTTCCAATAGCCGCAGCTGTTTCCTGTGCCTCTTCTGGAGAGTAGATAACAGGAGCTGTTGTAACTTCAATGAGAGGTATTCCAAGACGGTCAATACGGTAACAAATCAACTGCCCATCCTTTCCCGTTTTCCGAGCAGCATCCTCTTCAAGACTCACCTGCGAAATAGCAACCTTCTTACCTTTGATGTCAATCTCACCATTCAACGCCACAACACAAGTCCGCTGAAAACCAGTCGTATTTGAACCATCAATAACCGTCTTACGCATAACATGAACCTCATCCACGGGCTTCATGTTCATCATAAGCGACGCTAACAACGTAATTTCCACAGCCTCACGGTTCAGGTCATGAGGCGGCTCCTCATCCATCTCCACCAAACAGGCTGAGTCGCTGTTTGCCTCATACCGAATTTGTGTTTCCTTCTGAAACTCAAAAAGAGCCGCTGAATCAACCTGACCCAACTCGCTCTGGGCGGGCCTAAGTTTACGAACAAAAGTGTACTCTGGCTCTTCCTTGAACAATTGAGGTTCACAAGAACAAAAAAGCTTCTCATGTGTAGCCAACTGCTGATGAATCTCAAGCCCTGCCTTCAAACCAATCTTTGAATATTTGCTGCTCATCTTTTTCCCTCAGATTCCTATGTTGTCATACAAAGTTCTAGCAGAGTACTCGTGCACAAGGTTTTCCTTGAGAAGCATCTTGGCCTCTTGTGCATCTGCTGTTTGCCCCAAAACCCACCTAAGCTTAACATACGCTGTTTCAGGAAGCATATCATCCAAAGAAATAACGCCAAGGGACAAAATGTCCCTGCCTTGGTCATAAACGTTCATGTTCAATCTTCCCCAGATGCACTGCGACGTCATGCATACAATAACACCTTTTTCTGTTGCATTTTTTATTGCAGAAAACAAGTAATCTCCAACATGCCCCAAACCTGTTCCCTCAAATATAATTCCCTTTATGCCCTTCTGAACATACCAGTCGATAAGCTCTGGATTCACGTCAGGATACGCCTTAACAAGAGCAACGTTCTTGTCAAAGTTTGGATTTAGTTTTAGTTTTCTTTTAGCATCACGTTTCATGTAATCCTTCGTTAGAACCCTAATCTTGCCATCCGCCATCCGGGCAAGAGGCGAAGCATTCACGGACTTGAATGTGTCTCTGCGGCTTGTGTGACACTTTCTTGCTTTTGTTCCACGATGAAAAACAATCGATGTATCAGAAACAGTCTCATGCATAGCAATTACAACTTCTGCAAAAGGAGCAAAAACCGCGGCTTTAACAGCACCAACCAAGTTAGTTGCCGCATCAGAACTCGGACGATCAGCAGACCTCTGAGAAGCAACTAGCACCACAGGAACAGGCAAATCCTGAAGCGCAAAACTCAAAGCCGCAGCACTATACCCTAAAGTGTCAGTTCCATGAGCAACAACAACACCATCCACCCCACGTTCTATGTGTTTAGCAACCGCCTTTGCAGTTGCAATCCAGTGCTTAGCGGTGATGTTTTCGCTGTACACACTGAAAAGAATCTCTGTGTCCACCATGGCTATATCTGATAGTTCAGGAACCACACTGTAAAGTTCGCTTGCAGAAAGGGCTGGCCGTACACCTCCTGTTCTATAATCTACACGGCTGGCAATGGTGCCCCCTGTACTAACGATAGCTACTCGAGGCAAACTTTTGTTCTGCTCTGGAATCGGAGGAGGCGTAAATGTTGGCTTAACTCCTGTGCCAACTTTTTCAATCTGCGCCTCGGAATCGATACGGACTCCAACATTGTAGCCGCTCTTCATTTTAATTACAACATGATGCTCGTCCCCAATCTCTGAGCGGGGAATAAGAATGCCCTCCCAGGTTTCTCCCCCTTTGGTTACACGAATAACATCGCCAATTTCGGCTCCTATACTCTTCAAAAGGTTTAATGTCTGTCCCCTGTAACCCGTAAACTCCTCACTCAAACCCTTAGTCTCCCATTCGCTTATCTTCTCAGCTAAACTTGCTGAAAACATCTTTTCATTACTTCGACCGTTTATTAAAGCATTCACTTAAGCCATTTAGAAACATACGGACCATCATAACAGTAACCAAACTGTTTGTAGTACTGTTTTGTTCCCAGCGCACTTATCACAACAACTTTTGTTCGATTGTAATCTTCCATGGCGGCTCGTTCAGCCTCAGACAACAAAACCCCTCCATATCCTCTGTGTTGCCATGCCCCAGCAAAATGTTTACCAACAGGAACCAATGGACCAAAAACTCTAAGCTCACGAACTATCGCCGTCTTTTCAGACGCTATTTCTGGTCGGGTTGCCTTCTCTGAGGGAATACGCAGCTTCACATAACCGAGCAAAACATCATTAAATGTGTCCTCAGCACAAACAAACAACTCAGTTCCACCCGAAGCCTCCTCAGTTATTGTATGTATCTCAATTTTGTCTGGGTCAGGCTTCACTTTATCCCGTAACCACCTGTGCCCCACCTCTCTACACCGTATACAACGACATCTGCCCCCATCTGCCCCAAGCTTCTCTATTGCTATCTGCCTAAGATTGCTCAGTTTTACTCCAGCCTCAATCAACTTGGCGGGTATGTCACGTTGCACTCTCATAATTCGAACCCACGGAGGAACAAACTTTTTCAGCTCTGCGATTAACTGAGCCGCCTTGTCTGTAGTGTAGGGACTGTAGTCGCCTTTTCGCCACCAGTCGTAAACTTTTGTTCCCTTAATGACCAAACATGGATAAAGCTTAATCATGTCAGGCTTGAACTGAGAATTTGTAAATATCTCTTTGAAACCCTCAAGGTCACGCTCAAAACTTGACCCAGGCAAACCAGGCATAAGATGGTAAACAACCTTCAAGCCTGCATCCTTCATTATTTGCGTGGCTTGAATAACGTCCTTAACGCTGTGTCCCCTGTTAACCCGCTTGTAGATATCATCATAAATATTCTGAACACCAACCTCCACACGCGTTACACCCATAGAAAGCATCCTGTCAACCTGCTCCTGTTTTGCCCAGTCAGGTCTAGTTTCCACAGTGATTCCAACATTACGCATTCTACTGGTCTCCGCCACCTTTTTTGCATCTTGCAAAGACTTAGACCGTGTTTCAGTGATGGCATCCAAACATTGCTTAACAAAATCTTCCTGATACTCTACGGGAGTGCTGGGAAAGGTTCCACCCATTATAATGAGCTCGACCTTGTCAACCTTGTGACCTATCGACTCCAACTGCTCGATGCGAGTCCTAACTTGGGCATATGGGTTGTATTCGTTTTGTGCTCCCCTCAGAGCAGCGGGCTCGTGACCTGTATAGCTTTGTGGAGAACCCAAATTCGGACCTCCTGGACAATAAGCACAGGGCATTTCTTGAGGGCACGGCAGGGGTTTTGTCATCACAGCAACAACAGTTACCCCTGAAAGGGTACGAACAACCTTTCTTCGCAAAATAGACAACAGCTTGGCGCTTTCTTCAGGTTTAAGGTATCGTATTATTTCCGAGTTAGATGGAACCTTGTTTAGGCTATATTTTCCTGCAACTTTAACCTTAATGTAATCAACATCCTTTTTTGTGGGGCTGGAAAGCCCAAGTAATCGTTGAATAATTTCACGGTAGGCTTTGCTGCTCATTAGGTTTCATCTACAAACTATGCACGGCAGCCTTTAGATAAAGCATACAGTTTTTTGCTCAAAGGGCTGTGCATACAGCAACATGTCCCTTCAGTTGCTGGTTCGTAGTTAACATGACAACCTTCAAATTTGCTTTTTCTAGGATGTCAACAAAGCTTTCTTGTGTGAACTTCTTTTTTAGCCCAGTTACTGCAAATGCTGCTTGGGGTTTGCCTGTACGCTTCATTTCTATGATTGTTTTTGTGGGGTCAGGCATGTTTTGCAGAACAGTTACCGCAAAAACCTTATCGAAAATGTGGTTAGGAAATGGCGTGTTGTCTGCATCTGCACGGACTAGATTTATTTTTTGCATGTCTTTTATGCGCTTTTTTGCTGCCCTAAGAACATTCTGGGATACATCCATACCCACAACAAACCCAACTCTTTGGAAAATATGCTGAAAAAGAAATCCAGTGCCACATCCAAGGTCTAAAACCAGATCATTTGAGCCAAACTTAATGTTTTTAAGCATGACTTTTATTTTGGCATTCTGCTCCCCCACATACTGCACATCATAAATTGCTGCTTGCTGGTCATAGTGCCGCATACTACTGCGTTTTTGTTTCCATTCGTGCATGCTTCTCAGAAGTTTTATCTGTCTTCGTTATTCTAAAGATTGTCGGTGGTCAACGTGTCAAACCGGAAACCCGTAGTCACTCTACAAAATCCAACTGTTGAAAAAGTAGCGGAGTTCATAAAAACTGCTGTTGCGGAACGGAAAACTGTTATTCTGGTGGGCAACTGCTGGGTAGACTACAAGGGACGGGCAAGCTCCAAATTGGAATCAGGAGAACGCATCGTCATGATTAAAGAGGACGGCTCAGTTCTGGTTCATCGCCCCAGCGGATATGAACCTGTTAACTGGCAACCCGCAGGATGCATGTTTCAAACCAGTATCAAAGGAGAAACATTACGGGTTCGGGCTACTCGCCGTAAACCGTACGAGTCTGTTAA
>JAOZIF010000015.1 GCA_026014495.1 Candidatus Bathyarchaeum sp. | reverse complement strand
CGGTTACGATGCCTAGAACATAGTTCATGGGGGGTTTTCTACCTACGTATATTATATTTGAGTCGCTAGATTTTTTGCTCATTTTGCGATTCTCCGTTGTTTGTGCTGTTATTGTTAGCTGGACTGACTTTTAAATCCTACTGTTAGTAGAGAAAAATACTAGAAAAATTGTGGTTTTTTTGTATTGTTTTGTTATACTTTCAGGTAGCCTTTTCTTCTTAGCCAGTCTGCTTGGTTTCGTTTGTATCGCCATATGATGTCGCCGCGTTCGTCGGACTGGAAATCCCATGGAGAGATTAGGACGATGTCGCCTACGCGTATCCACATTCTTCGTTTCATTTTGCCGCGTATTCTGCAGAGGCGTTCTTTTCCGTCTTGGCAGCTTACTAGGATGCGATCAAAGCCCATCATTTTTTTGGCTATGCCCATTACGTCGTTGCCTTGCGGTAGTTTTATGGCGTTGGAGTCCTCGCGTTTGACTTTTCTTTTGCCCATTTGTTTTCGCCTCTGTTTTCCTTTGTCTTAACTGCTTACATAACTTAAATACGTTGGTCTTATTTTTGTCCTCTCAGACAAGCTTATGAAGTTTACTTATTTTTTTAGAAACACTTTGGCTATTTTAGTGAAATAGTATGAACACAAGTATTGCTGTTCCGGCTGTCCAGCAGTAGTATGCGAACAGGTGTAGCTTTTGGTTTATAACTATTTTTTGTAGTAGTTTTAGGGATGCGTAGCCGACTAGCATGGAGACGATTGCTCCTACAAGCAGGGGCGCAAGGTCTATGTTGCCTGTTACTAGGTCTTTTGCTTCTAGGATTGTTGCTCCTATTACAGCGGGTATAGATAGCAAAAATGAGTACTTGAAGGCGGTTGTTTTGTCGATTTTTCGTAGTAGGGCGGTGGATACTGTTGTTCCGCTTCTGGAGATGCCGGGGATTATGGCGATTGCTTGGGCTAGTCCGATTAGTATGGAGTCTGTGGTGTTCATTTTTTTGGTTCCTACTCTTTTTTCGGAGACAAATAGTATGCATCCTGTGATGATGAGCGCTATGGCTATGGCGGTTAGGTTGGAGAATAGGGATTTGATGGTGTCGTAGAATGTGAGTGCTATGACTGCAATGGGTATGCTGCCTGTGGCTATGTAGATTGCGGTTTTTCCTTGCGGCGTTTGGAAGTCGCGTTTTGTTAGGGCTTTGAGGATGTTTGTTATGTCTTTTCGGAAGGCGATTAGGACTACGGTTAGTGTTCCGAGGTGTAAGGTTACGTCAAAGATTAGTGGGGGGTTTAGTCCAAGGAGTTGCTGTGCGATTGCTAGGTGTCCTGAGCTGGATATGGGTAGCCACTCGGTTAAGCCTTGTATGATGGCGAGAAGGATTGCTTGGGTTATGGTCATCAAGGTGTTGTCCGCTCTTGTGATGTTTTGTTATGGACAAGTTTAACGTGGGTTTGTATATTTAAAATTAGGTTAGTAGTTTTTGGTTTGCTAATGATTGTGTGAACTTTTTTAGTAAATGTGTGCTGTGCAGAATTTTTCAGAAAAAGTTAGTTTTCAACAATGTACCTCTATTTGTATCCTAATATGCCGCACAGAAGGGTGAATTTTTTGTGTGGGTTATTTGGTGACCTTTTTTGTTAGTTTCTTTTTTTGGATTGCTGCAACTGTTGTTCCACCAATAAGCAGGGGTATAAGTATCCATGGTTGAAATTCGGGGATGGTTTGAGCGTTTTTTTCGAAAATTGCTGTTTGTGTGTTGCTCCAGTTACTGGTTTCGCCTGTAAAAACGTAGTAATGGTCCATCTCGCCTCCCGCCCAAAACAAGCCAAACGATCCCGTGTAAACTTTGGTAATGTAGCCTTTTAGTGCTTGCACCTGAAAATCTACCTGACCACCATCGGGAACACCCAAGTTTATGCCTCCTGACTGGGCAACGTTTACACGTACAGATAATGTGGTGTAGTTGGTTTGTGAGGCATTAAACGTAGCAGAATACGAAGGGGTGTGATAGTTGTTGTTTGGGTCGTATGGGTAGTATTTCCATTCGTCTTCGTAGTGTCCTTTGAATTTGATGTTGTAAAACATGGCGACCCAGTTGCCGTCTTGGTCTAGGTAGGGCGTAAAATGCTGGGTTGTTATGTTAAATTCTATGAAGTCTTTTTCAACAAGGTAGCCCGCCGTTGTTATGTTCTCTCCTGTAAATGGGTCAATAGAGTAAGTTGGCTCCGTGTAGTAAGAGTCAACAACAAACTTTGCAGTAAATTCTGGAACCAACAAAACGGGAGCTTCGCTATCAGTTGCGGACACTAAAACAACACAAAACATTCCAACGCCAAGAATAAGCAACAAGAAAACGCTGCAAAGCAATTTAGCCATTACACTAGACCCAATAATAACTATGTGACATAAATTGAAAAGCATTTTTGTCAAGAAAAATTGACCAAAAATAAGCAGTACATGGTCAAGAAATGTTGACTATTTTTCGGTATAACTGTATGCTGCGTGGGTGATTGTTTTTGAAAGATTGTGTGAATTTTGGAAAAGTTGTGCTTTGCTGAAGTTTTTCTGAAAAAACCTGTTTTTCAACAATGAACTGCTATTAGTATTCTAATAGACTACAAATATGTGTCACGAACATGTGAACTATTAGGTTTTGTGTGGCATGTTTCGCGTTATAAGGAGTGTGAAGTTATTTGTTGGGGTTTTTCTTCCATTCTTCTTTGAGTTTTGCTCCTAGCTCTCCGTCTTCAAGCACTAGTGCGCCTCGGTAGCCGCATTTTTTGCATTCCCAAACAGACCATAATTGAGGAAGCCCAGATGCCCAAAAAATGTCAGTTGAACCACATGTTGGACAGTATTTGGTTTTGTCAGAGCTTTTTTTCATTCGTTTCCCGCCTTTTTTGTCTAGTTGTTACGTTTGTATGTGGTGTTGTTGTGTTGTTTAAATTTCTTGTATGTTTGTGTGGAAAGCTGTTGCATGTTTTTGATTTGCAAAAGTGGCAAGGAGTTAAAGTCGTATCTGATAGGTCAGTTGGTGGATAAGGATGACCCGTTTATTAGAGAAATTTTGGAGTATGCAAAAATGTCAGGTTACAGGTTTGAATCTTGGATTGTGGTTGCTTCAAAGTTTTTTCAGTATAAATCTGTTGTTTCAAATTTGCCGTTATTTGGATGGTTACAGAAAAAATTTGTGCAATATGAAAGCAGCAAATTGCTGGGGTAACTTGATTTTGTAATTTGACTGTGTGCTTGTTTTGTACACGATATGTGTGCGTATTTTTGGGTTTATTTGAGCCATTCTGCTAGTGTTACTTGGTTGGTGTTGCCTGTTTTTTGGAGGGTTACGATTCCGCGTTCTGCAAAGCGTGCCAGTATTCTGTGGGTTTTGAGTCTGCTGAGTCCTGCTTCGTGCCGGATGTATTTTTGAAGATATTTTCCGTTGTGGTTTTTTAGAACAGTTACGACTTTGCGTTCGTCTTCGTTTAGGGTTTTTAGAACTGATTCATAGGATGACAGGTTTTGATTGTTTTTGTGATTACTGTTGTTGGGGGTTTGTGGGGGCTGGGTTTGGGTTCTGATTTCGGGAAAGACATAGAAGTATGTCAATCCACCGATTCCGATGATTGCGATTGCGACTATAATTATTAGCAAGACTCCGTAGATGTTCAACACTGGGTCTGTGACGGGGTAGCTTCCGCTCATCCAATCACCCATGCAGCTCCACATGTTGTCAGCCCATCCGGTTTCGGTTGAGGTGGGTGGGGTTAAAATGAATCCTGTTATCAAAAGGATTGCTAGTATGAAAATGGCGGCAAAGAACAAAATTAAGAAAAACGCAAGTTTCTTCAAGGGTTAATCCATATTATAGTTCAGTTGTAGAAATTTAAAGTACTTGATTTTCTGTGATGAAAATTGGTGGATACTTCAGATTCTGGTCTGCGAAAGAAAGCGTTATTTCTTGTTTGGATAGGGGAAATTTGGAACGTTTTTGAAGCCACCATAGCAATTTGGGCAGCTTTACTTGCGGGCAGTGTGGCTTTGCTTGCTTTTGGTTTAGATAGCATAATTGAATTGTTTGCTGGTGCAGTAATGATTTGGCGGTTTTGGAAGGAGAAAGAAAATCAAGAAAATGAAACAGAGGAAAAAGCTCTAAGGCTAATTGGTTTGACTTTCTTTTTGCTTGCGGCGTTTATTGTGTTTCAGTCAGTTGCGACATTGCTGGGTTATTTTAGTACACCCCAAGAGAGTCCAGTGGGCATTTTCATTACAGTTTCAAGTGCAGTTTTAATGACTGTTTTGTTCTTTTACAAAACTCGTATTGCAAAACAAATAGGCTCCCGGGCATTACGAGCTGAAGCCTATGAAAGCCTAGTTTGTGACCTGCAAGACCTTATCGTTTTAGTTGGTTTAGGATTAAATAGTCTCTTTGGTTGGTGGTGGGCAGACCCAGTTGTTGCTTTGTTGCTTGTTCCCTTGTTGATAAAAGAGGGTTTAGAATCTTTTGAAGAAGAATGAGTGTAAAAATTGTTTCAAAACTGTTTCATCGTTGTTTCGTTTTTGTTTCAGTGAACCTACTTAAGACGCCTATAACAGGGTTATAGTTGGTGATTGAAATGAAAACAACAAAATTAATCATAATAGGAGTCGCACTTGTTGCCATAGGTGTTTTGGGAACAGGAATAGCCTTCGCACATTACACAACCACGCCAGCAACCGGATATAATTACGGTCCTTACAGGGACAACGCCAACGATTGGGGCTGGGAAGGATGCTACGACGGATATTATGGACCATACGGATATCAGCCAGTTCCTGAGTCCGGCACAGTGCAACCTGAGACTCCGTTACCGCCTCAGGGTTACTATTATTCGCCCAACTATCCTGATGCAGGTTATTATCCACGTAGCTATGGACGAGGATGCTGGGGCTGGTAACCTCCTCTCTTTTTTTGGAGGTGAAATAGTTTGATGTGGTTTGGTTGGGGTTTCATGATGTGGGGACCAATATGTATGATACTGGTTGCAGTTGGAATCTATTATGTCGTAACGTCGTCAAGGCACAGTAGTTGTTTAGCGCATGTATCAACTTCGCAAACACAGCAGTACAGCGGGAAAGCAATTGAGTTGCTAAAAGAGCGCTACGCCAAAGGAGAAATAACAAAAGAGCAGTTCCAAGAAATGAAGAAAGAACTTCAGTAACTTGCAGCGGGCTAATCTTAAGTTTGTTCCTTTTTTTTTCTTTTTATTTTTTTAGCTGGGGGAGTATGGTGTTTATTTATTGTAAAACTGCAGATGGTCTAAAGCAGGTTGGGCAACTGATTTGTACAGAAAACTTGGTTGCTGGTAAAGACGATTATGCGTGGGAAATTTGTGAATCAGATGATGACTGCTATGCGATACAGACGAGCTGCAACAAAGCCGCCGCGGCAATGCTTTCTCGAGTCAGCGACGATGTAGTCTGTATAGAAACCGACGACAACTGTGCACAAAAGATAGTAGAGCCGCTTGTCAAAAAATATGGTTTTAATAATGTCAAATGGCTGCAGACAAAATAGATAGTAAACCTCTTGTGAGTTTGTGTGAATTTTAGAAAAGAAGTTGTGCTGTGCGGAAGTTTTTTGAAAAAAGTTAGTTTTCAACAATGAACTGCTATTTGTATTCTAATAGACTGCAAATATGTGGCATGATCGTGTGAACTATTAGTTTTTGTGTGGCAGGTTTTGTTTTATGGGTTGTGGGTGATTATTTTTTTGCATTTTGGGCAGTGTATGTGTTGCAGGGAGTTTTGTGAGTTGTATCCTGAGATTGTTGCATCTTTTTTGGGTAGATTGTATCCGCAGTGGGGGCAGGTGTAGGTGTCTTTTGGCATTGTTGGTTTATCCTTTGTAGAATTTTACGATGTTTTTGGCTGCCTTTTCTGGGCTTCCATGTTTGAGTAGTTGGTTGTAAAAGTTTTTTGCTTCTTTGGCTGTGAGGCTCTCAGCTTTACCAAACAGGCGCAACACAGTTCATCTCCTTTAGGGTGCGGTTTCGCCCATTTCTACGAGTTTGGTTCGGATTGATTCTGCGACAAACTCGGTAACGCTTCTATAACCCAAATCACTTCGGCTCTTAATCAACGCCCTAACCTTCCGATACAACCCAGACGGAACATTCACCGAATCATAACCCTTAACTGGCATCTTTTTTTCACCCATTTTTTGTTGGCTGTGTTTGGTTTGCTGCTAGTTGTTATATCCGCAAAGTATATAACATTTGCTTATTTTCACATATTTTCCCTAATAAAATCTAACAATATTGGGTAAGGGCTAAACAAATAACCGTTAATAGGCTAACGTGATAAAAAATGGCAAAAGTCAAACTAACGGTTACAATAACACCCGAAATTTTCAAATGGATAGACGAAGAAGTCAAAAACGGATTCTTCGCAGACAGAAGCCACGCAGTCCAATACTCACTAATGAAAGTCAAAGAACTAATCAAAAAAGGAGAAATCAAATTCTAAGTTAATCAATAGCAGCAAATGTTCGATAGTTTTTGAACGCATTTTTTGGCGCCATAATGTTGATTCCTTCTTTTCGCCATTCGTCAATGATTTGACTGTTGAAGTCAGCTTCGAGTTCACCTTTACCTCCCAACGAATGGCATTCAAAATGGATATTAATTGGTAGAATTCCCAAATCTAAAAGGGGTTGCAAAAAATCTCTTTTCAGAACATTCATCGTTTCTCCAAGCTTACGCGTTGATAGCCGATGATTACTATCATCCAAAAAGAGGGAAATATAAAATAACTTATCCCTTTTTGTTGGAGGCGGAGTTGAGCAACGAAGATACGAAATAGCTGTATCCACAATAACTTCTTCAGTTCTGCCGTAAATTTCGTTCCATTGATTAAATGTTCTCAATTTCTCCTGATATAGCCTTTGTCTATTGAATCCCCATCCCCAAATATTCTGTTCTCGCATTGAATTCATTCGGGTAATACCAATCTTTTGATTGATTAATAACACTCCACCGTTTATTATGTCCTCGGGATTGTCCGCATTGTATCTATCAATCTTATTTCTGAAATTGTTTATTTTTGCAACGGTTAATGTTTCTTCAGTTACTTCAAATGCAGTTAGTCCGTCTGGAGAATAACGAGGTTTTACTAGATTGAACTTAGTTATGCGAGGAACAAATTCAGCAAAACAATCTATGTTATATTCTTCATTATTTAGTTCAATTATGTTGTAGCCTAAATTGCGAAGAAATCCCCAAGCCTTGTTTTCTGCTTCGTTACCGGTGTTTCGGGTTCGTTCACCCATGAACAAGACACTCGGTTAAGCTTTGACATATTGGTAACTACCACGAGAACCAAGTCTGCGAAGTTCCTTCTTTTTTATAAGGTCAACAAGGACTTTCGCAACTACAGGTTTTTTGTAATAAACCCCATTTGCTTCTAAAGCATTCATTACATCACTTAATTGTCTAGGTTTGCTTCCCCATTCTGTATCAAATAACTTTGAAAGAGCATCCGAAGTGCTTGATGGTCGACCCAAAGGTGGAATAATTTCCTCATCTTTTGTGTCTTCAGTGGTTACTTCTGGGCTTATCATATTTTGTGAGTCTCCAAGAGCTTTCTGAAGTTTTCCAATAAACGCTAAGACTTCTTCATCCATTAGAGCTTTGAGATTTTTGTAATCGCCTTCGACTTCAACTTGAAACTTTCCAATGCGAACGGAAACTCTAGTTTGCTCTTTTTCATTCTCATTTTCTGAATTGTTAGACAAATTGAATCCCACATTATGGATTGTTTAAATGGGCTTAAAAGTTTTTAGAATCAATGATGATGAACCCAAACATCATTATCGAAATGTATAAAATTTTTGTTCATTAGAACGTTTGTTTAATGTCACTCCTTTGAGATAGTTTCTCTTTATTTGATTTATGTTAATCATCTGTAGGATGCAGTTGCTTACAATAAATTCTATTGTTAATCCGTATGAACACAGTCTTTAGTAAAATAAATCCAAAAAAGAGTAATGATTAAGAATGGAGCCTCGGGCGGGATTTGATCTCTCCAAACTAGATTTATATTCAGATTTGTGTGGTTGGTTGTGTGTTGGTGTGTACATTTTTGTTCTACAGTACTGTGTACCAAAAGTTATACAATGGTGTGTTACACAGTACTGTAGTACTGTACTGTTGGGTGTACATGAAGTTTACAGTGTTGTATAACAAAAGTTATACAATGGTGTGTTACACATTACTGTAGTACTGTGGCGTGTACACAACTGCCGGTACACGAAAAACTGAAGATGAGGTCGTGGTGAATTGATGAATCCTTTCAAGTACGGAACCATTGTAACTGGCAAAGATTTTGCAGATAGAAAAGATGAGTTAAAATTGTTGATTCAGGAACTGACAAGTGGACAAAACATGATTTTGTACTCTCCACGAAGGTATGGCAAGAGCTCATTAATGATAAACGTGCTTGAAGCCCTAAAAAATAACGGAATCCTGACAGCGTACATTGACATGTATGGATGCGTTTTTCTTTCTGATTTGGTAGACGACCTTGTAGAAAAAACTGTGCTTCCTGCTTATGGCACCCTTGAAAAAACATCAAAATTTTTAAGGTCAGCTTTTTCGGGCATTCGACCAGAATTCACAGTAAACAGTGACGGCAGCTTCAAAGTAAGCCTAAAAAAAGAAGTTGCATCTCAAGGAGAAAAAGCTGTTCTTGACAAAATACTAGATGCTCCCGAGCAATTAGCTAAAGCAAAAGGCAAACCGCTTGTTGTTGTTTTTGACGAATTCCAAGAAATAGTAAACCTTGACGGAGACGTTTTGGAAAATCTGATGCGGTCACATTTCCAACATCATGAACACGTTTCATACGTTTTTATGGGAAGCAAACGTCACATCCTTGAAGAAATCTTTGAAGACGCAAACAGACCATTTTACCGATTTGCAAAACCCTTTCCCCTGGGCAAAATACCCATAAAAGAGTTTAAACAATTTATAACTACAAAATTTGAAGAAACAAACATTCACATCGATTCTGCTACAATTGATTTGATGCTTAAATTCACTGATGGTCATCCATATTTCACACAACAACTTTGCCATGAGTTGTGGAACCTTGCATATGAAAATAAAACCGTTAAAGAAGTGGACGTGACCAAAGCAATACAAGAACTTTTGAGAATACACAAAGACCTTTTTGTAAAACAGTGGGACACTTTGACAATCCACCAAAAGAAACTATTAGTTGGATTAAGCTGGGAAGAACGGGTTACTAAAATATATGCATCATCATTCATTGAAAAATATGAATTAATTTCATCATCCCATGTATACCGAGCCATGGAACCACTACTAAAAGACGGCACCGTTGAAAAAATTGATGATACCTACAGCCTAACTGATGTATTCTTCAAAGAATGGGTAAAATCCAAAACTAGAGGTACAACCTCTGTGGATTAATGTCTTTCCAGTTGTAAAAACAAAACTTCTCTGAATAATGAAACAACACAGGCTTATTCTCTTGCTAAAATGTGGAGCCTCGGGCGGGATTTGATCCCGCGACCAACAGCTTACAAGGCTGCCGCTCTACCGGGCTGAGCCACCGAGGCACGTTAGACCGAGTAGGTTAGGTTATTTTCTTATAAAATCTTGGTTATAGGTATATCGTTTTCAGACCCTAAAATTTTGGCTTACGGGTCAACTTGGTTGACGCAAAAACTGCAAACCCAACAATCATGCCAATAAACAAAAACAGTCAGGAACTAGCATGCACTGCAGCAATCTTCTTTTTCTGCTGAGGCAAAAACTCGATCAAAGTTCTTGTTCCAGTTTTAGTATATTTTGAGTCTGTTGGACGAACCTTTTTTCCTGTAGACACTTGAAGATAAGCCATCACAGCAAGCGCCAACGGACAAGTTGTGTCCTCTGTATCAGCAAAACCATGAATATGCTTTGAAAACCTGCAACCCTCAACCCGAAACAGGTAATTTTCCTCCCCAACCTCTTTTAACTCAACCCATTTCGCAGTCCCTTTCTTCAGCAGCTCCTCTAAGAAATCCTCTAAAAGCTCCTCAGGGTTTTGTTCTTCAGGCAAACCAAGATTCTGTTTGTTTGTAACCAAAATAATTTTTTCCAGAATAGGAGGCATAAAAGCCGCTTCTCCAGGACCCAAAATCTCCTTCACTGACTTTTGATACGCAAACAACAACGAATGAAAAAAGTCACACATATCCGCCGAACCGCTGTTAGCCATATATAGACCACAACTGTACGTCTTTTCATTTACATAAAAAGTTCATGAAGTCAAAATAAATATTAAACAACCACATCAAACAACACAACATAAACAAATAGCATACATCAACTAAACAAAAAAACAAGAAAAAACGGGAAACACCCGTTCACCTACTTACTCTAAAAACTTTTCTGGCTCAATATAATCGCCAAACTGTTCCTTAGCATTAAGCAACCGCTCATACTGCTGATTCAGTATCCAAAACACCTGCTCCGGAGTATAAGTAACATTCTTCTTGTAAAAGTCACGCACACGCTTAATCTTAGCCATATTTGCGTCAACACGAATAGTAAACTGCGCATTATACTCAGCTTTTGTGTAATCCTTACCCCGCACCTGCTCAAAGATCTCCCGCAAATCCTCATACTTTGGAATATAACCTGTCGGCGTCTTTATCGCATCCACTTCACCGTGAACACGAAGCTCCATCCACTTCACCCACACATGCTTATCCTTAGGGTCATTAAGGTAATCTTTGCCCTTTTTGTCCTTAAGAAAATAGTTAACCCCAAACACAACAGGAGGATTATCCACCTTTTTACCAAACTCAAGATTATTCCGAACATTCTTTCCAAGCGGAATCGAAATAAAATCCTGAATACTCATCATGTTAATCTCAGGAACACCCTCTTTACCCACAGTAGCAAACGTTGTTTCAGTCTCCAAAGACGCACCATACGCAACAATCCCATGCTCCCAATCAAAACTCTGCTGCACAGGAACATACGCCTTAGTATCCCGACCACCATACATAATACCCCTAAGCTCAACACCTAACGGATTCTCTAACTCAGGATCACAATTCTCCAAAGCACTCAAAGTCACAGCATACCTTGCATTCTTGTGAGCCAAAGTAACCTCATTACCGTTCGCATCCTTCTTGCCCTCATGCCACTCACCAGAAAAATTAACGCCCTCTTTAGGCGTCTCACTGCCCATACCCAGCCAGTAAGGCGTGCCATCTTTAACCAAAACATTAGAAAAGATAATCTCACCAGGCTTGTGAAGAACATCCCAAATTGTCGTATCATCTACTGGATTCACATCTTTAATGATGCCAAAAATGCCTGCCTCAACATTCACTGCCCGCGCAACTGAATCAATTTCACGAATGTACGCGATGTCGTCACCTAGAATCGTTTCTCCAGGCAACATAGCCGTAGACGTCTTACCACAAGCACTCGGAAACGCACCCGCAAAATACGTCTTACGACCACCCGGACCATGCACACCCATAAGCATCATATGCTCAGCAAGCCAACCCTCAGTGTTAGCCTTACGAATAGCCAAACGAAAAGCCAGCTTCTTAAACCCAATAGAGTTACCAGCATACTGCGTGTTAACACTGTAAATCGTGTTATCCATATGATCAATGTAAATACACTTCTTTGTATTCTCTGCACTAACCATACGGTCAGTTAATCTACCCGCAGAATGAACAACACGCAAAAAGTCTGTTTCAGGACCAGATTTAGTAAACACCTTATAGCCAGGCCTATACAACAAATCCTCAGAATGAGCAACATACCAAGAATCCGTACACTGCAACCCCAAAATCGTAAACACCGAACCAGTAGGACCCAAAGACAAAAACCGACAAATCATAGTCCTGCCAGTCATAGAATCCCGAAGGATTCCTTTAACTTCCGCCAAACCCTCTTGACGGTCAATTTGATTAAGAGCCTTGCTCAAAAACACGCGCTTAGGCACAAGATACTTTGTAGCCTTCCTGTCCCGTCCCTGATCATAAAAACCATCAAAATGCACAGTATGCCCAGATATGTTCAATTTTGCCTCTTCTTTATGGGCAATTGCCTGCTGCCTGATGTGCTCTTTGTCTTCTGGCGAATCACTGCAGATAAACACATGCTCTGCGTTACACAAGTCAGCAGACTTGGCAATAAACTCGTGAACTTTAGGAATAGATATTGCACATAACTTTTGATAATCTTCTTTACTTAATTTGGGTCGTAATGCTTCAATATACGGATTCATCATTTAGCCTCATGTACTATATGTTGATTGTTGATTAGAAAAGTTTAAAAAATGCTAACACTTTTAAAGGTTACGTTAACAAAATGTTAATCATCAAAGACCTAGAAAAAAAGATACTACTAAACCTGCTAGAAAAAGGACAACGCCCAATCCTAAAAATAGCACAAGACCTAGGCATCACCAGACAAACAGTCGCAAAAAAAATCGAACAAATGCACAAAAAAGGCCTAATAATCTCATTTTACCCCAAAATGAACCCCGAAATCCTAGACCTATCCATCCAAGCATACATACTAATGCGAGAAGACCCACGCAGCGAATGCAGAAAAGAAACCGAAGAAATCGTAAAAAACTTCCCACAAGTATCCGAATTTCAAAGAATCTTTGGCAAATACGACAGCATAGCAAAAGTGCTTGTAAAAAACAACAAAGAATTAACCGACTTGGTCAAAAAAATTCACGACCTAAACGGCGTCAAAGACACAGAAACCTTCATAGTCCACAGCACAGTCAAAGACAAACCAGAAGACCCAATAAAACAAGCACTAACAACATAACACAGCTTTTACCAAATAATTCCAGCATCTACTATGACGTCGCCCAAGTACCGTTGTCCAACTGTTATGCTGACAAAGTCGTCATTTTGAGGCTCCACATAAATTATTCCCATATCCGTAGTGTTAAAACAGCTAATCGCATGAGCACTATCTGAAAACTCAATATACACAAAACCACACCTGTAGCCTGCCTGAGTTGCATTCGCGTTAAAATCTGCTGTAAAATCATAACAAACATAGTTATTGATGTCATACTGATTTTCGTCTGTTGTATCCGCGTTAACAAAAGCAACCACCTCCGCATACGTTGGGTCTCGCAAATAATAACCAGTTTGAGTCAAATACTCCACACCCTCAAAATACCCCTCATCAAACCCAAACGCATAACCATCAGACTCACCCTCATCATACCCTAAACTATAACTTTGAACAACCTCACCCTCCAACTCGGTCACCTCAGCTTGCAAACTTGAAACCTGCGACTCCAACAAGCTTTTAGAGTCCTCCAACAACCCCACTTCAGACTCAAGACTTGAAACGTTAGCTTGCAAACTCGAAACCTGACCTTCAAGAACAGACTTTTGATTACTTAACAAAATGTTTTGCGACTCAAGCACAGAAACATCATCTTGCAAACCCGAAACTTGTGTTTCTAAACTAAGCTGCTCGTTTTCAAGCTCAAATATTTGTTCATTTTTCATTTGCAGGTCAGCATCTTTTTGGTTAACAATAATTAAAGCTCCAATAAGCCCAACAGATAAAACAACACAAATCAAACCGAGTGCTATAGCTTTAGTTCCAACCATTAGTGTTCACTCCTAAAACAGTACATAAATGATTACTTACGAAACAATATATACTATCCGTTACCTGAAAACCTTTCGATTCTCAACAAAACACACAACCACCAAACCCAAGAAATGCAGCCTCAGACGGGATTTGAACAAGGTTAGTAACATAAGCTTTATTGAAACAAAAAGCAAATTCAAAGAGTAGAGGTTAAAGAAAATGAAGAGGCAAACTTTTTTTCAAATCGCAGAACAAGCTTTTCAAAAATGGTTAGCAAACCATGCTTCATTACGTGCAGCTTCCCTTGCATATTTCATCATATTGCCCCTTCCTTCGTTGTTTCTTATCGTAATGATTATTTTGTCTCAAGTCTATGGGTTTTCAAACTCATTTCAAACTTTGATGCAACAGCTAACAACCATCGTAGGTCCAACTGTTGCAAATCTAATAGAACAAATTTTGGGAACTGTATCATCACCTTTCACCTCTGTTATTACGTCAATTGTCAGCGTTCTTTTCACAGTAATTGGAGCCATCGGAGCATTTGGAGTTTTGCAAGACACAATGAACACCATTTGGGAAGTTCGTCAACCAAAACTAACTCTTAAACAAAAAATCAAACGCAAAGTAGCTCCATTCTTTTTGATTTCTTTTCTGGGGCTAGTTATAATGGCGTGGACTGCAATAACCACCTTTTTGTTAGAATCCATAACCTATTTACTGGTTCCAGTTATTTCAAACGCAATTTACATACTTGTTCAAGTAGCTCAACTCATTTTGTCGTTTGCGTTGGCAACTCTGGTGTTTTCAGTAATGTACAAGTATATTCCAGAAACCCGAATCAGCTGGAAAGACGTTCGCGGAGCAGCAATATTTACGGGAATAATTTTTACAGTAACCAACTATGTGATTGGGATAATCTTGGAAACCTTCACGCTAACTTCAGTTACGGGGGCAGCAGGTGCAATTATGATTTTATTGATATGGATTTATCTGATTACCCAACTTGTGATTTATGGCGCAGCATTCTCCAAGACGTATTCAGAACAATTGGGTTCCAACTCTAAACACGTGTGAACGGGAGTCTTAACTTTTCATTGGTAATTAGGAGAAAAGCAGACAGGTTTCTGGTTCTTTGATTTAGAACACTAGCATTTTTTAATTGTAACTAATTTAATAAAGAACTAAAGAACCTTAAAAGGTAACAAAGGAGCTAAAAATTTGGGGGATATTTTTAATCAACACCGTAAACTTTGGGTTCCTTGGCTAGTATTTGGGGCTACAGTAGTTGTTCTGTTTATAATTTGGTTTGTTACTTTTTCAGCTTCAGCATGGGATGCAACAACTAACTATCTTCAGTTGTATCTGGAATTTATGATATCCCGCCCAATTGAGGCCTTTCTTACTGTTTCTACGGGTCCAGGTGGAACTGTTTCATGGACGTTTATTCCAGTTTACTTGTCGCTTATTTTTCATGTTGGCATGTATTTTTACCAAAAACACAAAAGCCTCGAAATAACAATTGTCACCAAGTATTACCTTGTTTACCTTGTTTGTTTGGCCCTTTTTGCCATTTCCTTTCAAAATGCCAGCCAACATTATGATTGGTACTGGAACCCTGTAACACAGTCACAGGGTTATGTTGATACGTGGACCCACATTACGTCTCCTTGGCTTTTTGGTGCACTTCTTATGCCTTTTGCCTTTGAAAGATATTTTGGCTTGGATAAGAGGTCGAAATGGTTATTCCTTTTTTTCATTTTGCTGATAATTGCATTGGTTTGGGAAATTGGAGAAACAGTAGACATTCAAATCAGGGATTCTGCATCTTATTTCAATTATCCAATGGATTCGTTAAAAGACATAATTATGGGTTCAGTAGTAGGTAGCCTTTTGTCATATGTAATTTATCAACATCTTGTAATGTTCCCCAAGGAAAAAGAGCAAACCTCCGAGTGAAACTGACATGCCTGCCAATCCACTGCATTTCTTGGCCATTGCTCCATTGTATTTCAAAATGCCAACAAAATTTGACATTACTTCACTGTTGATATCATCCACATTTGTTGACCTTGAACTAGTGTATTATTTTCTAGTGGAAAACCACACAGCGCACGGGTTATGGCACAGTTACTTTTTTGTATTAACAGCATACCCCATCATACTAAGCATAATCATTTATTTAATGCACAAAAAATGTGGTAAGACTATCCTGAAAATCTATGACTTTTTCAGAATCTACCCAAACAAGATAAGCCACTCTTTTAAAGCAATATATCTTAGTTGCCTTGTAGGAGGAGTTTCTCACATTTTTTTTGATATGTGGACTCATGAGTATTCGAGTTATGTTCTTTACCCAGTATACAGTCACAACCCATTTTGGATAGGTGATTGGAACGTTATCATTCTTTTTTTGGTTGTTTTATTGAGCGTTTACACTCTGTTCTTATGGATAAAAGGGATTCAAACACACAAGAAGATTATGAAATAATGTTATTTCCTTTTTCTAACCAGTTTAACGCCATCAATTTCAGTAACATAATCAAATCCTGCTTCGATAAGCTTAGGGCTTCTTTTGTTGTTGCTGTTCTTGCGAGATATTCTGTTACTTTGTCAGGGTCGTTTAAATTCACTTTTTAGCGATTAAACGTAGTCTACGGTCTGTTACTTCGATTGGGGTTTTTTGTGTAGTGGTCTTTTTTTATGGCCCATAATGTTTTTAAAATTTTTTCAAAACTACACGGGTTCAGTTGTGGAGCC
>JAOZIF010000092.1 GCA_026014495.1 Candidatus Bathyarchaeum sp. | reverse complement strand
TCTGCTTGATGAAACTATTTTGATGCTGTCGTATCCTAATGAGTAGACTCCCATTAGGGCTCTGCCTAACATTTTGGGGTCTTTACAGAAATCTCCGTTCAATTCAACTGTTGTATCGGGCTGTTTTTCTATTTGTTCGGCAGTCATTATTTTGAGTATGTTTGTTTCGTCTTCTTTGAAGAAGACTAGTTGTCCTTTTTTTAAGCCCACTTCTTTGACCCATTCGTTAGGAAGTGAAACGGCTAAGCTGGATGATCCGACGCGTTGCACTTTTCTGGATTCCATGTTTTCCACTCTTATCAGTATTTACAGTAATGACACGTATATATACATTGTTACTTTAATCACGTAATGTATATACTACGCCCTGATGTGTCATTATTCTTGAGGCGATAAAAAGTGTACAAGAACGTATCAATGTTAAAAACAGGCGAGAATAACACCGCACAAAAGGACTACCTTGTCCAGTGCGAGGGAAAACAGGTCTGCGTTAAGACTAACAGAGACTACACAAAAACTCACATGTGGCTAAAAAACACTCTTGAAGGCAATCAAAAAATTGGCGTAACCGATTATGCCCAGCAACATCTACGAGAAAAAGTGGGACTTGTAGAAATCTTCAAGAACACCACTGTAGGCGAAGACGTTGAAGTCGGAGAAGTCTTTGGAACGGTCTATGGAAGACCATGTGCAAACCTTGACGAGATGCGATGTGAGTACGTTGCTTTTGATCTTATAGCCCCAATCAGCGGCAAAATAGTGGAAATAAACCAGAGAGTAATGGAAACTCCAGATGTCATAAACGACAGTCCTTATGATGATGGTTGGATAGTGACTATTGCTCCTAGATCTAAAAGTGATCTAAGCCAGCTCATAACCGCTACAACTTACAAAAAATTGCTTGAAAAACAGGAGAAATCTCCCTTCAGGGTCCTGTGATAAAAAACAGCTAGGCGGATCCACAAATGCAAAAATCTATAGTTCTTCCATCTACAGAAGAGACTGAACTGAAACAGTTCATTTTAAAAATAACAAAAGGTGCTGCTCGTAAGGATTTAATTCAGGTGCTTCAGGCAGTTCAAGAAAGACATGGATACTTGCCAAAAGAAAGTTTGAGACTGATTGCAGTCAATCTGGGTGTCTCTTTTAGTGAAGTTTATGGTGTTGCCACGTTTTATCATCAGTTTAGGCTTCAACCTCCAGGCATGTATGTGATTCAAGTGTGCATGGGAACAGGTTGCCACGCAAAAGGAAACGCAGACAATTTCGAGCACCTGCGGTTGCTTCTTGATTTGAAGCATGGTCAGCATCTTACCAAAGACAAAGTTTTCAGTCTTGAGGCTGCACGGTGTTTCGGGTGTTGTAGTTTAGCGCCTGTAGTCATGGTCACTGATAGCACGGGCGATTATCAGCGACTTTATGGTCATGTTGACCAGAAGGCACTGAAGAAAATTTTGGCAGAATATCGAGAAAAAGCCAAAAAACAGGAGAGTGAACCAGAACGAAAATTGATAGTTTACCCGAAGAAATAATATATGGTGCGTCAGAGCTCAAAATCAAAGTTCCAATGGCTAGTTGCACAATTGCTGCTGGGGCTGACGAAGTTCTACAAAGCATAAACCATACTGTTAACCTAATGGGTTTGGATGTAGAGATAACTCCCGTAGGCTGTATGGGTCTAGACTTTATTGACCCTTGGATTGAACTGACAAAGAAAGGTTATCCTTCCGTAATTTATGCTAATGTAACACCTGACATTGTTGAACAAATTATTCGCGAATACTTAGATGAAGACTACTCAAGCGCCTACGCATTCAGGTTCAGAAAACCTGACGGAAGCAACGTTCCATCCTTAGATGAACTTGATGTCTGGAAAAATCAGGTTAGATGGATTTCTGGAAAATGTGGAATAATCAATCCTGAATCAATAGACGATTATGTGGCTGTTGGAGGCTATCAAGGGCTCAAAAAATGTTTGGACAGAAAACCTGAAGAAACAATAGACGAATTAAAAAAAGCAAACCTACGAGGCAGAGGAGGCGCAGGTTTTCCAACATGGATAAAATGGAATATCTGCAAAGAACAGCCAAGCAATGTAAAATACATGATTGCAAACTGTGACGAAGGTGACCCCGGAGCATTCATGAACCGGCTTTTGGCAGAATCTGATCCCCACCGGATCTTAGAAGGGCTAATCATAGCAGGGCATGCAATCGGGGCTCACAAAGGCTTCGTATTTGTCCGTGCAGAAAAACCCCTAGCTGCTAAACGTCTACTGAAAGCTGCTGAAGACGCTAGAGAGAAAGGTTTCTTGGGTGGAAACATTCTTGGTAGCGGTTATTGTTTTGACATAGAAGTTTTCCTGAGTGCAGGTGCGTTCGTTTGCGGTGAAGAAACAGCAATGATTGCTGCAATACAGGGTGAACGAGCTAATCCACTTCAGAGACCTCCGTTTCCTGCTGTTAAGGGTCTTTGGGGTATGCCTACTATCATAAACAATGTTGAGACGCTTGCTCATGTAGCAACAATTATGGCTGAAGGCTGGGAAAAATTTGCTGCCTTGGGCACAGAGAAAAGCAAAGGAACAAAGATGTACTGTGTAACTGGTGCTGTAACAAGAACTGGTGCTTACGAAGTGCCAATTGGGACACCAATTAAAACGCTGTTGTATGACCTAGCCGGAGGACCTCCAAAAGGCAAAACCATCAAAGCAGTTCAACTTGGTGGACCAAGCGGTGGCTGTGTTCCTGCAGACCGATTTGATTTGCAAATGGATTATGACAGTCTCCAAAGCGCAGGAGCCATTATGGGTTCTGGCGGTATGGTAGTGCTGGATAACACAAACTGTATGGTTGATATGGCTCGATTCTTCCTTTCATTCACAACTGCTGAGTCCTGTGGTAAATGCTCTGTTGGGCGGATAGGAACTCGGTTAATGCATGAAACATTGAAGCGAATCACTAATGGCGAAGGCACTGCTGACGACATAGAATTACTAAAAGAAACCAGCGATGTAATGCAACAAGCTTGTTTGTGTGCACTAGGCAGAACAGCATCAAACCCGATACTAACAACGCTCAGATACTTTGAGAATGAATATGCTGATCACATCAACTCTAAGAAATGTGAAGCACTAGTCTGTAAACCACTTGTGACCTATTGTATGGATTCTGAGAAATGCAAAGGCTGTTTGGTGTGTGTTAAAAGCTGTCCTGTTCAGGCGATTTCAGGCGAGAAAGGCTCTACACCTACTATAGACCAAACTAAATGTATCAAATGTGGAACTTGCGCAGAAGCCTGTCCGTTTGATGCAATTGAAAAGGTGCCTGGAATGATTTGTGAAAAATCTGTGAAACTGGAGGAGGGTTGTACTCAATGATCTTTTCGAAAATTGAGCCCTACGAGGAAATAATCAAGAAACTAGATAAAAAAGAAGACAAGATTGCTATAATTAGCTGCAATACTTGTGCCAGAACATGTGGAAATGGTGGACTAAACAAACTCAACGAGTTAGGCTTAAGGCTAATTCGGGACGGCTACCACGTCACTGACGAAGCTGTCGTATTGTATGCTTGCTCAGAGCCTATACTTAGAGAAGCAAAGCTTGATTTGGACGCTAACACAATCATTGTTCTTTCTTGTTCTGCAGGGTGGTCCTGTTTTACGCGAAACTTTGCTGACAAGAAAGTGGTGCAGGTCACAGAAGACATTGGCTTGGTAGTGACTGACACTGACAAAGAAATCTTCAAAGTAGTTATGCCTTACAAGAATCATGAAGAAGAACTGGGTAAAGAGTATCGGATAAACACTGGAGAGCCACTTGTTGGCGAAAAAATCAAGGTGAGGTGTTTGGCATGATAATATCTGTTCGTTCTTTATCGTATGATGAACTTAAACGAAACTTGAACCACGACGATAAAATCGTAATCTGGAGTTGCGACACATGTGTGAAGCACTGTGGCATCGCAGGAATGGAAAAGATGACTGCACTAGAGGATTTGCTCAAAGAAGATGGCTACACTGTTCTCAAAAAGGAACTTGTAAGTGAATCTTGTCAAATTAACCTAGCAAAGAAGCACAAAGCAGCACACGAAGACATCTTCAACGAATCTACAGCCATAATTCTTCTAACATGCGAAATTGGCTATCAATGTGTAAAAACTGTGTTTCCCAAAAAGAAGGTAATAGCAACTGCGAAAACATTTGGGTCCGGAAACTTCAGTAACAAAAAAGGGCCTATCCTAACTTCGCCTCTACCAACTACCGGTCTAGCACCAGAACCAGAAGGCTACACTTTAACCATGCTAGTGGAACAATTCAATTTGTATCCAAAATTCTTTGATGCTGACAAAGAGCCTAACCCAGAAAAGATTACCATAACTGTAGATGGCAAGCCTGTTGAAGTAAAGAAAGACGCTAACCTGCTAGATGAGCTATCTGCTAACCGGATACGAATCCCACATCTATGCTATGACTCCAGTCTAGGTTCTATTGGAGCTTGCCGAATGTGTCTAGTGAAAATTGAAGGCAAACGAGGTCTAGTTCCATCCTGCTGCACTCAGATAGAAGAAGGAATGATTGTCACAACCGAAGATGAAGAAATCACTAAGCTTAGAAAGTCGATTCTGCAGATGATTATCGCCGAATGTGGAGATGAGATACAGCAAAGTAGAGACATACGCTACTGGATGCGTCGATACAAAATAACAGAAAACCGTTTCAGCCTTCCCAAAAAGGATGAAATTGTCGATGACTCAAACGAGGTTCTTGTCAAAGACCCCAACCGTTGTATCCTGTGTGGAAGATGTGTTCGCGCGTGCGCTAACCTCTCAGGTCAAAAAGTCATCAACTTTGCTAACAGAGGAAGCAACACAGTTACAATCACGGGATTAAACGAACCCTTTGCCAGCACTGATTGTGCACACTGTTTAGCATGTGCCCACTACTGTCCAACAAACGCGATAACACCTAAGTCGATATCAAAGAAAATTTCAGGTTATCCGTTCTGGACGATGATTACATATCCCAAGAAACTGGCACGCACAACTTGATTTACATGAAAAAATTGGTGTAACTTTCAGTAAGCAAAGATTTACGTCTTTGCTTTCATCTCCTTTTTTATCCTAATGTTTTCTGCGCCTAAGCTACGCTTTATTCACAGTTTTTCAAAAAAGGGAAAAAAAGGGTTTATGGTGTGTTACTCCATATTGGCGTTAGTGTCCAGCTTCCAAGGGCTGCATCAGCTGAATATGGGATGTCAATGGATACTTTGGTAGAATCTCCACCATATATGACTCCACCATTACCTATGCCAATATCGATGTATGTGTCTATAGCGTTGCCTCCTGCTGCGTAGTCTGAAACTACGTGAAGGCGAGTTTTGTATGCTGTTTCAATTCCGACATTGCAAACATATCCTTCGATTCTAAGTATACGATCGTTAGAAGTTTGGCCCATATCTCGGGCTCCTAAGCCTACGTTAACAAGTTTTGCTTCTCTGTTGCTGTCTAATGTTGGGATGATGTTGGACGCCATCAGAACTATAATGACAGCCAGTACGACACATGTTATTCCTAAAACAATTGTAAGTTGATTTGAACTGTTTTTTTCACCCATTCAATAACCCCTTGATTTTTGTTTTTGTATCTTATGTAATATAAAAATTTTGGGTTTAAAATACGTTGATTTGTTTTTGCTTTATACAGTATATGTTCCTTGTCTTTTTGTAATACTGCCTTTTTATATTGTAAGTAGCCTGAAGGCTATGCCTCCCACTAGTAGAGCTAGTGCGATTTCAATTACAGTGATTGTTAATGCTTTCTTCCAGCCAAACTCTTTAACCAAAGCCCCAATGGTTGCTACACACGGTATGTATAACATAACAACTAGCGTGAAAACAATCATTTGAACTGGAGTCATAACTAAAGCAAAATTTGTTGTTCCCAGCAAACTAGCAAGCATTATCAACGTTAACTCTTTTCGTAGCACACCAAAGATTAATGCTATTCCTGTAACTGCTGGCAGTCCCAGCCAAGCAACTGTTATTGGGCTAGACAAGTTTGCGATTGGTTCCAGCAAGTTTGTCACCTCTGCGATTTTGATTACAATGCTGCCTGCAATTATGAGGGGAAACGCCATGACTATGAATTCTTTTAGCCTAAACCATGTTTGTTTTGCAACCGTTTTTATGTGGGGCACTCGGTAGTCGCTCATCTCCATGATTAATTCGGTGGGCTCGCCGGGCAGCGCTTTGAATGCAATTCTTCCGAGAACAAATATTATGACTAAATTGACTATGTACAAAGCCAAGGCCCATTGTATGCCAACGTAGTTGCCAACTAGCCCAAGAATGATAACTGATGTTGCGGCGCATGGAACAAGTGTGACAACAAACGCAGTTAGCAGTCGTTCACGTGATGTTTCCATTATTCTGCATCCTAGACACCCTGGAACATTGCATCCGAAGCTAAGCATTACCGGAATGAAGGCTTTTCCATGCAGACCCATTTTGTGCATTAGGTTATCCATCAGAAAGGCGATTCTGCTTAGATATCCTGAATCTTCGAAAAGATACAAAATAAAATAGAACGGAAGAATGTACGGCAAAGCAACTGTGACTCCGCCAATAATGCCCTCCATTAGTCCTCCCCAGACTAGTTCGCCAACAATTCCTGTTCCAAAAACACTTTCAAATGATGGTTTTAACTCAAAAAAGAGGTCACCTAAAAGGGCAGATGCGAAGTCGCCAAAACTAAATATTGCAACAAAAACTGCCAGTATCACAGCTAACATTATTGGAACGCCAAAAACTTTGTGCGTTGTTGCTGTGTGGAGCTTTTCTCGCAGGGGCGCCTTCACTTGTTTTGTTATTTGCTGTATTTCCTTTGAAATCCTGCTTGCAACTTGGTACCTTTCAGAAGTGACAACAGTTGGACAAGAGTGCCCATGAATATCCTCCAGCTCTGCCCTAAGTTTTTGAGCAACTGTAACAGTTTTTGGGCTTACTTGCTGTACATCTTTTTCAACTTCTTTGTCTTCGTCAAGAAGTTTTATAGCAACCCATCTGGAGGGGTACTTTAGTTGTGTTTTGTTAAGTATTTTGACTAGTTTTTCAATTCGCTCTTCAATTTCTTTTCCATATCGTGGCTTTAGGGGGACTATTTTCCTTTTTTTCTCTATAACTTGGATTGCCGTTTCTAGCATATCAGAAACGCCTTTTCCACTCACTGCAACAGTTGGAACAACTGGTACCCCCAAAAGTTTCTCTGCTTTCTGGCAGTCTATGAGAATTCCCTTTTTCTTTGCCATGTCTATCTGGTTTAACGCTATTAGCAGGGGAGTTTCCAGTTCCAGAAGCTGCAACGTGAAAAACAGATTTCGTTCAAGAAGCGAGGCATCTACAACATTTATTACCAAATCTGGCTTTTCGGTTGCGATGTACTCTCTTGAGACTAACTCTTCTATAGAAAATGTTGATAGTGAGTAAATTCCTGGTAGGTCAATTATGTCTATTGTGTAGCCTTTGAAATGCAGAGTTCCTTCTGCTTTTTCAACTGTTTTTCCAGGCCAGTTTCCAATGTGCTGATGCAAACCTGTTAGCTGATTGAATATTACAGATTTCCCTACGTTCGCGTTTCCTGCCAACGCAATTGTAAAATGGTTATTGGTCATCTTTCTACATCCACAAGTATTCTACTAGCCATTCCCCTTCCTATTGCTAGCCTTGAGCCTCTAACACTGATTTCTAGGGGTCCGTTGAATGGCGCTGATTTTATAACAGTCACTTTGGTGCCTGGAGTCAGACCCAAATCTGTAAGTCTTTTGATGCAAAGTTCATTTGCAAACTTTTTATTGCATCCTTTTTTTGTTTTGTTTCTACACAGTTTTTTTCCTTCTAATCTGCAATCTGTAGACTGTATAACTGCAGTTTCGCCGTTTTTTAGTGATGTTAATGGTAATTCCATCAGTTTCCCACCGTTTCCTCGCTTTTTTTAACATAGATTACTGACGCCACATTGGGCTCGATTGTGCATTTTTGGCTCCTGACTTGTAGTGTCACAGAACCTGTAGGGTTTACCTGTTCAACTTGCACTGTTTGTCCAGGTGTAAGTTTTAGTTTAGTAAGCTGTTTTAGAGTCTCAGTTTTTTCCTCTGTTATCTTTATAATAACTCCACTGGTTTTTGCGTCAAGTTCAGTGAGGACTATTGTTTTTTCTTCGAGGATTCCTCCACAATTTGTTGGTATCGGATTTCCGTGAGGGCATCTTTTTGGGTGCCCTAGTGCTTTCTCTAGTGGCTTGAGTATTTCAGGTGAAAGGGCGTGTTCTAGTTTGCATGCTGGGTCGTGAACTTCGCTCCAGTCTAGGTGCAAAAAGTCTGTTAGTAACCTTTCTGCGAGACGGTGTCTTCTTAGGATGCTTGACGCGATTTTTCGTCCGCTGTCAGTTAGCTTCACTCCTTTGTATGGTTCGTGGATGACAAGTCCTTTTTTTTCTAGGTTTTCGATTGTGTTTGTAATCGAACCTGGAACGACTCCCAGTTTTCTGGAAAGGTCCATGGTTCTGGCAGAGCCTACTTTATTTTCTAGGCGGTAGATTGCCTCAAGGTATTCTTCTGCTTGGTTTGTGACTGTTGTTTCTTCGGTATTCATTTGTTTTTCCTGCCTGAAATTACGACTGCTCGTAAATTACGACCTCTCGTAATTTCATGTATAGTCGTTACAGATAAACTTTGCTTCTTTAGTTGAAATGTTCTATATGTCTAATGTTGTCACGTCTACTCACTACATGAAGAATTGCTGAAAATAAGCAGGCTTTGTTAACTTTACTTTTCACATTCTGAAGTGCTTTTGGAAAACCTGAACAATATCTTCTGGCTTTTCCAGAATAAAGACCCCATCCATTGCAGCCAGCTTTTTGGTCTGTTCAACATCTTCTCTTCTTACACGAATCTTCATGTCGCTCCCATCAGGAAGCTGCGTAACTGTTTCGCCTTCCTCGTAGTCACAGGGCATAATATACACTGGAACAAAGGATTTCAGAGACATTATTGCTGCGTTAGTCAGAAGCGTATCTGCTATTCCATTTGCGAGTTTTGCAACTGTGTTTGATGTAGCTGGAGCGATCAACAAAAACTCAATTTTGCCGCTTTGTAGCTGAACAGCAAGAGTTGGAACGTTAGAGTTTACTTCAACCCTGATTTTGTCAAAGCTTTCTGTCAAACCCTTAAATAAACCATAAAATTTCAGTACTTGATCTCCAGCTTTTGAAGGATAAATTGTTATTCTAACGTCATCTTTGTATTGTTTCTTGATTTCTTTCATTGCCTGTATTGTTTCAGCAAGACGGTCTCCACTGCCTGTGATTCCCCAAGCAACCCTTTTCGTTTTTTCTACTATTCCCTTTTTAGTAGACATTTTGTCCCCTTCAATTATACTCTTCTCTCTCAATTTTGTTCAGAGCTTCAGCAAATTTCTTTACTGTCTTTTTTAAACTTCGAAAGCCTTCAGTGTCCTCTTTTACGTCTTCTATGGTGTCTTTTGACCAGAAGTTTGCTCCTAGGTTTGCTCCAAAAAAACCGCCACTGACTGGTATAACCCCATTTAGGATGTAAAATGTATGGATTTGCTGGCTTGCCAGTTCTTGTCCTCCACTTCTGTCTCCTCCAACCGTGATGGTCATGCCTATCTTGTGTTTTAGGACGTTGGGGTCCGAAGCAAAAAGGGCTCGGCATCTGTCCATAACTGCTTTTGTTTGGGCGCTTACTCCTCCATTGTAGACGGGAGTAGCAAAAATTATTCCTTCTGCATCTTTTAGTAGCCTGTAAACTGTGTTCATGTCGTCTTTTATTATGCATTCTTTGTGTTTTAGGCAGTGGTCACAGTGGATGCAAAAACCGATTTTTTTGTTTCTAACCGAAAATAACTCCGTTTCAAAACCCATTGTCCCTAGCCTGTTTAGGGCTTCTTGTAGAACATGTTCTGTTGCACCTTTTCTTGGGCTTCCGCATATGCCGACAATCATGTGCTTCGCCAAATTTATGTTCACTAAACTCAATAAACGTTACTGACGATAAAGGCTGTTTGCTACGATGCTTTTTGTAAGATGATATTGTATCCATTTTTTGTAGAATTAAGTTACGTTTTTGGTGACTAATATATGCTGCACAAGAAAGCATGTTACTAAATCATGTTAACAGGTAACCTTTGGTGTGACTGACGCCTCAAAACATCCTTAAGTATAAACCCAATTTTTACCCATTACTGTGACGATACTAGTAAGAACAGGAGCATGTGTTTACATTGATGGAATGCCCAATTAGGTGCAGTCATCATTCGTTTCCTAACCATTTCAACTTTTGTCCCTATTGCGGAACTAAATTAGAAACTGTTTGCAGATAAAGAGTCTACCCCTCAACCCTTTTTTATCCCATTTTAGTAAGGGCAACACCTAAAAGCAAGAGACAACCGAACTAGCTTTTATGGAAAAGAAACAAGTTGCAATTTTAGCCGTGCTTTGTGGCATAGCCATTTTAGGCATAAAACTGGTAGCATACTTTATTTCTAATTCCGTAGCGTTACTTTCTGATGCACTAGAATCTATTGTTAACATAGCAGCTTCCTGTCTAATGCTGTTTTCTGTATGTATTTCAGATAGAGCTCCAGACACTGACCACAAGTATGGTCACGAAAAAGTTGAGGACATATCAAGTCTAGTTGAAGGCATCTTCATAATCATTGCTGCAATTCTTATAGTCAACGCAGCTGCGGGGCGACTATTTGCATCCACTGAACTGTTAGAACTCAACCTAGCGATTGTCATCTCAATGTTTGCTACTGCCCTGAATGCAGTGCTTTCTTGGCTATTGCTAAAAACTGCTAAAAGCTGCGGCTCAACGGCTCTTGAGGGCGACGCGAAGCACCTGTTTTCTGATGTAATTTCCACTGCAGGTGTGTGGATTGGTCTTTTTGTTGCCCAATTGACTGGTTGGGTTTTCTTGGATTCTGTTATGGCGTTTGTGGTTGCTGCTTTGGTTGTACGGATGGGTGCTGGGCTTGTTTTGAAGTCTTCAAATCGTTTGATGGATCAATCGTGCAGAGAAGAAGAGGCAAAGATAATTGAAGTTCTTAACAGGCATACATTCCAGTTTATAGACTTTCATAATTTGAAAACACGCAGGCACGGGAATCAAGTTTTTGCGGAGCTTCATTTGTCAGTTGATGGGTCATTGAGCGTTAAGGAGGCTCATGATCTTACGGATCATCTAGAATCTGAATTGAATGATGAACAGCCAAACGTAAATTTGACAATCCATGTTGAGCCGCCCAAAAAGTAGTTGTGAATAAAGCGTTTCAGTTTTTGGAATGCTTTTTTCAGGATGTCCCTTATCTCATACGCTGTATTATATAGTGCTATTGAAGATGTGAGGTAAAGAAAATGACAACCAAACGAAAATGCGCGGTAAGCTTTACAGCGGTATCTCTTCTGGTTATGCTGTTGACACTTTCCGTTTTTGTTTCTGTTCAAGCAACTGGACAAAACACTGGAAACAATACTCCTCCAGATATGCCCGTTGATGCTTTGCAGTATAATCGAACGGATATCACGCCTGTCGGTCGCATGGAATCCTTACAAGCAATGGAGACGGGCGTGTTTTTCTACAGAAACATGACCTTAATGATGAACTGCACCCAAAACTGCGAAATGAACATAACCATAGACGAAGAGGTTCAAAACAGAGTTGTTTCCGTTAGTGTTGATCCTAACCGAACAATGACATTAGCCATGAACTTTACTGCTGCTCCCCAAAAAGGTGAGGCAGTGATGGAGCAAACACTGAACTTCTACTTGGGACTTGAACCAAACGTTGAACTTCAACTTCAAGCTCAGCTGCGGTTACTGATTAACCAGACAGAGCTCAGCGAAGAACTCAACCGAGAAGTCAATGCCTCAAGGTTGACATGGATGTACTGGAACCAAACTCAATCACAGTGGGTTGCGGTTGAAAGCTACATGACCCAAGACGGATACTTGGTGTGCAACACAGACCACTTCTCCACATGGACAGTCGCTGAAGTCGAATCACCAGAGGACATCCCAGAAAACATACACATCTACACTGTAGTCTCGTTAGCCGTAATCGTGACTGCAGCCGCAGCATTACTCAAACGAAAGAAAATCCAAACCTAGAGCTGGAGCATTCTCCAGCTTACCCCTTTTCTTCTATTTTTTTAACAAATTATTTTGTTATATTCGCAGGATATTTGTCATTGTCTTTTTACTGACCGATTCAGCGACCTGTTTTCCAGCTAATCTTTCTACTAATCGAAGAGCAAACGGAAGAGCTGTTGCTGGTCCTTTGCTTGTTATTATGTTGCCATCTTCGACAACAATGTCCTGTTTTGGTGTGCCCCCACCTTTCTCTAACTCGTTTTCCATTCCAGGATAAATCGTGCATGCTTTGCCTTTTAGTATTCCCGCGTCTGACAAAACCGCAGGAGCAGCACAGATTGCAGCCACTAGCTTGTTGGCGTTGTATGCCTCTTTGACCATGTTTATTACGCGTGGGTCGTTTCTAAGATTCTTGTAGCCTGGATTGCCTCCAGGAACTATTATTGCATCAAAATCGTTTACAGCAATATCGTCAAGGTTTTTGTCTGGAACAATTTTTATTGCGTGTGCGCCCTCAACTACGTTTGGTGTTAAGCTGGCAACTGTTGTTTGTATGCCTGCTCGTCTGAGGACATCTACAATTGTTACTGTTTCAATTTCTTCAAATCCTGTTGCAAGAAAAACTAACGCTTTAGTCATGTACTTTACATCCGTTTTTATTGTTCTAACTCTTTGACCAGTTTCACTACCTGTTCTATAACGTAATCGTTTATTTTTTGTCCCTTCTCGGCAGCTGCTACTGTCGGGTCACCCATAACTCCGCTTGGAAAGTATTTTTCAGGGTCTGGAGTAATCTCAAACCTTGGAAAGTTTGGGTAATTTGGTGCACCCTTTCCTTTTATCAAGTCTGGTCGTATAGCCATTACTCTTGACGTTTCGATAGTGCCTGCATGTGAATCTCGTTCATCAAATTCTACTCCTTTAAGGTCAAACGCAAAATCATAATCTGAACATACGATAATCCGTGGTCTATTCTCTTCTTTCATGTGGTTGATTACTACTTTTTTTGCTGCAAGCCTAATCGCAGTCATGTGTGACCCGCCAGCGTGACCAGTTATAACGAGCAAACGTTTGAAGCCATTGCGAACAAAATCTTCCAAAATATCTGTCATGATACTGCGTAGCGTGTCAAAAGTTATCGTGATGGTGCCGGGAAAGTTTCGTGTAGAATTGCAAAGGCCATACCTTAGGGATGGTGCAACTAGGCAACCAGTTTTTCGGGCAACTCCTAAAGCAACATATTCTGCTTGAATGCTGTCTGTAGCTAGTGGCAGATGGTCTCCATGCTCTTCAATACTGCCACAAGGAATAATCACAACCTTTCCATTCTTAGCTGCCTTTTCCGCCTCAGGCATACTTAGTTCATCAAACCATAATATCCTGTTTTTTGTTGAATCTGCGCACATGTTCTTATTTCTCCATTTTTTACAGAAGCGATTGTAATCTTTTCACTCTTTGACAAGCTTTAATCATTTGAATACTGCACTTTAGACTTGAATTAAGCCTTCAAGTGAATCAAACCGAGCTTTCAAACACGAATTCCATACAAACTCAACATAGAGAAATAAAGTTTCTGTTTGCCAAACATTTTTGTTTTTTATCTAATTTTTGTTGTTTTGAGTATTGGTGTAGCTTGACTCCAAATCGCCTCATAATAGCTGCTGAGTATTTCAACTAGGTCTGGGCTGTTGGTGTATAATTCAAAATCCTGTGTTAATCCCCTCATTGGTGACAGTGGTATATACGCTTCTTTCCCATCAATTATTCCCATTTGTCGATGTATTTTATTACTATACCTTATTTCAAACAGCTTGTTATTTGCAGAAACATGTTCCAGAGTTTTTCTGGCATCTTTATTTTCAGGTTTTTCGACGATATGTCTTGTTTTTATTTCTTTTTTGTTGATTTCTTCGATGCATTCTGGGTAATTTTTTATAAAATACAAAACTCTTGTAGCTGAGCCAATACCGTCAAAGCTTTTTTGAGCCTTTAACATTGACTCCGCTGCACGTTTTAGAGGTTCTTTTGTTTTGGGTACAATGATAAATCTTTGTTGTGCCTCGTTAGCTATGTTTGGTATATCTGTTTTTTGAATTGTGTTTAATTTTTTTGCTTTTACTACAAGTTGTTTTAACACTGTTTTTTTATGATTAAGCAGAATGGATGTAGCTTCTTTTATTGGAATTGCTCTGAACCTTGTTGGTCTTGCTATTATTTTTTCGATTAACCCGAGTTTTTGTAACTCTTTTATTATACGATAAATATCTTGACGTGGCACATTGGAGCAGTTGCAGGCCTCTTTGGCTGTCGACTCTCCTAAACAAAATACGGAAAAGTAGACTCTTGCTTGAAGTGGTGTAAGCCCTAAGTCTACTAAGGTTCTAACTTGCGCTTCTACAAGCATTATTTGTTCTCCTCTTGAAATGCTGTTTTTTTGTAGGCTGAAATGTCTTATAATTGTATGTTGTCAGCCGAACTTCTTACAGTCACCATGTTAAATACAGAATTTTGTAATGATACAACCTACTTAAAAAGGAGAAAAAATAAATGAACAAACAAAAACCACATACAACTGAACATTTAAAAAAATTTGCTAAAACCAAAATTGCTGCAGTATGCATGATACTAGTTTTCGTTGGTACTGTTACATTCGTTGCTTTACCCATTGCTAATGCACACGACCCTGCGTGGACTATTCCAACCTATGCATATATTGCTCTTTCACCAAACCCTGTAGGTGTTGGCCAAAGCATATATGTTATAGTTTGGGTCCATCCAAATCCGCCAACAGCATCAGGTGTTGGTGGTGACAGATGGCGCGACTTGACACTTACGGTCATAGCACCTAACGAAGAAGAAGAAGTAATTGACCTGGGATACTCTGATCCAACAGGATCAGCATGGAGTGTATATACGCCTACTCAAATCGGCACATATACATTCATTTTTGACTTTCCAGGACAAGTGATAAGTTGGTATGGTCCTACAGGTCTTCCACCTGCAGACGAATCATATCTAATTGGACGAGGCCAAGATGTCTATCTTAATGACACTTTTACAGCAAGTAGCGCAACAGAATACCTCACTGTACAAGAAGACCCAATCGAAAAAATCCCCGATTATCCATTGCCAACAGAATATTGGACCCGACCAATTGAAGGCCAAAACACAGCATGGGCAACCATTTCGTCCCACTGGCTGAGTGGAAGCCAAATTGTTGGTCTGTTCCAAGAATCTGGAATTGCACCTAACAGTGCCCACATCTTATGGACACTACCTACTCAGTTTGGAGGTGTTGTCGGAGGCGAAACATCACTTGCTGGTGTAGGCTTCTATTCTGGAGGTTCATATGAAGGCAGATTTGGTAACATGATAATCATGTGTGGGCGACTCTATTACGAGCTACCTCTAGGACACGCTAGATCAGGAGGAGGTTATGTGTGTGTAGACTTGCTTACTGGCGAAGAAATTTGGTCTCGTGACGACATTAGCCCCTCAAAGGGTCAACTCTATAACTATGAGTCACTTAATCAGCACGGAGTTGTTCAAGGTGTTCTATGGGAAGTTTCTGGCAGCAAATGGATTGGCTACGACGCATTCAGTGGAGAAAACGTTTACAACTTAACTAATGTCCCATCTGGCACAGAAGTGTACACCGACGAAGGCGGAATAGTACGCTACGTACTTAACTATAACGGACGATGGCTGGCTCTGTGGAACAGCACCGCACACAACGTAGGCCTAGAAGGCACAGCTGGATACGGCTCTGGAACAAGTACGTCTGATTATCAATGGCGACCTAATGGCAAAGAAGTTGACATGAGCAAAGCTTACACATGGAACGTCACAATCCCTGACTTAACTGGAACTGCTTCACCCTCAATTGTAGCAGTTATCCCTGGCGACTTGATTCTTGGTACCAGCACATCATGGCCAACCTTTAGGCAGTCTGGAACTCCTGATCCTTGGACAATGTGGGCTATCAGTGACCGAGATGACGGCACAAGAGGCGAACTACTGTGGATACAAAACTATTCTGCACCAGAAGACCACCTTACACTAAGGCTAAATTCTGCTCAAGTTGATGCAGATGCTCGCGTGTGGGTAATGGGTTCAGACGAGAACATGCAATACCGTGCTTACAGCATAGACACTGGAGACCTAGTTTGGGGTCCAACTGATGAACCATACCGTGCCTTCTCATACTACGGCACTGTTATGTCCATGACAAAGACTGGCTATCCTGCATACGGCAACATATACACCCAAGGCTATGGTGGAGAAATTTTTGCATACAACACGCTAGACGGAACAACAAGCTGGGAGTACAATGACACCTACGCCGGCTACGAATCAATCTGGGGCAACTACCCAATCTTCATCGGTACTATTGCTGACGGAAAGGTTTACACCTACAACCATGAGCACTCACCAAACTATC
>JAOZIF010000003.1 GCA_026014495.1 Candidatus Bathyarchaeum sp. | reverse complement strand
AAAAGAAGCAAAAAAGCTTGCAGAAAAAATAATTGAAGTAATTGAAAACATCAACACTCAACCTAAACTCCTTGAACTGTTAGATAAAAAAATATGCGAACTAAAAAAGAAAGTTGGACGGGGTCGCGTTGCTGTTCGAAGTTCAGGAATTACAGAAGACATGGCTACTGCCGCTTTTGCAGGGCAGTTTGACACTTATCTTAATGTTCAACTGGAATCTTCTAGTGTAATCAAAAATGTTTTGAAGTGTATTGGTTCAGCTTTTGGCTGGCGAGTAATTGATTACCGACAAGATTTGCGTAAGAAAAAAATTCTGGACTTGTCGGAAGTTGATTTGCTTAATCTAGGTTTGATTTCTGTAGTAATTCAAACCATGATTGATTCTGAAAAATCTGGTGTTGCATTTTCTATTGACCCTAATACTGGGAATCGAAATATTGGTGTAATACAAGCAGTTTATGGTTTAGGTGAAATGATAGTCCAAGGAAAAGAAAGCGCATCTTGGACCGGTTTTATCAAAGACCCCGAAGTCAAACTTCTTGGAACAATTGCGCCAAAAAATCATCAAAAAGAAAAGATGGTTTATGACCCAAAAACTAAAACAAACGTCGAAATTCCTGTCGGCGAGATTGATCCTAAAGTAATAACTCCTGAGGAAGCAATTCAGGTTGCAAATCATGTCACCTGTATCGAAAAAAGTTATGGAAAACCTATGGATGTCGAGTATGCTGTTGAAAATGGCAAAGTTTTCATCACTCAGGCTCGTCCAGAAACGGTTCATGCTACTCGAACTGTGTTAACACTTTTCAAACTTAAAGAAAAACCCAAAACCAAGCCCCTATACGTTGGTATCCCTGTTGGAACAAAAATTGCCTCTGGTCTTGTTGCAAAAGCAGATGACACCGAAGAAGCTGTAAAAGAAATTGAAGAATTTAACAAGAAAGGACTGCGACCAATGCTTGTTACCTCTATGACTACTCCTGACTGGGAAGTTGTCATGAACCTCGAAAAAGTTTCTGCCCTCATCTGTGAACGAGGAAACCGTACTTCTCATGCTGCTATTGTTTCTAGAGAACGTGGAATACCTTGTGCAGTTGGAGCTGTTGGCGCTCTCAATTTGGATGATGGAGAGAAAATCACTCTGGATTGTACTTCAGGTGACGCCCGAATATATGCTGAGGAAATTCCTTTTGAAGTCCAAGAAATCGAACTCAAAGAAATTCCCGAAACAGTAACAAAAGTAATGGTAAATATCGCAAGCCCCGATGAAGCATTGCACGTAAGTCAATTGCCTTCTCAGGGTAGCTCTCTTGTTAGAATTGAATTCGTAGTTTCCAACGCTGAATTACATCCCGTATTTGCTCTGCGAGCAGATAGCCTTGGTCCTGAACGATGGGCTGATGATATTAAAGCAAAATATCCAATGGTAAACTCTCTCGTTGATGAATATATTACCCGATTGAAAGCTGGGATATCGATAATTGCTGCCGCCTTCAAGCCTCGAAAGGTCATTATTCGTTTTTCTGATTTCAAAACAAATGAATATGCTTCACTTCCAGGTGCATCCTATTATGACATAAGTTGTAATTGTGGAAAGAGCATCTCTTTGGGACCAATCAAAGTTTGCCCTGTATGTGGCTCTAAAACGATTGAATCTAACAAAGTTGACCTTGAATTCCAAGAAAGCAACCCAATGATTGGCTTTAGGGGTGCTTCACGATATATCGACAAGTTCTTCTGTGAAGCATATGCCTTAGAACTTGAAGCTTTCATTGAAGTTCATAAACTAGGTTTGATAAATGCTGTTCCAATGGTTCCCTTTGTTCGCACAACCACTGAGGCAGAGAAAGTAACTTCAATGATAAAAAATGCCTTCAACAAAAAAGGCGTAAAAGTTCCTGATATAATTTTCATGGCAGAGGTTCCAAGTGTTTGCTTTATTCCAAAAGTATTTTCTGAATACTGTAACGGTTTTAGCATTGGAAGCAACGACCTAACCCAGCTAACTTTAGGAATTGACCGTGACAGCGAAAAAATTGCATGGGAATTTGACGAATCTAATCCCGCAGTAAAAAAAGCCATTCAAATGCTCT
>JAOZIF010000187.1 GCA_026014495.1 Candidatus Bathyarchaeum sp. | reverse complement strand
CAACAATGTACCTCTATTTGTATCCTAATATGCCGCACAGAAGTGTGAATAAACTGCAGCATTGCTTTGATTGTTAATGTTTTGGTTGATATGTTATTTAGGAAAAACGATAAAGCATTGGAAGACTGATAACGTTATGTGTTTATTGTAACTGGAGGACGACGCGGAAATGGGAAAGATTCGAGTGAGAGTTAAGGCGCCTTTTGGAGAAATTGTTGTTGAGGGAGAAAGTGCCCAAGAAATACTTAAAACACTAAAAACTATGCCGCCCCAATTCGTGAACGAAGTAGGCGGATTAATCTCAACAAATTTGACTCCTTCAATAAAAACGCAGTTAGATGGAGTAATAGAGCTCACAACTGAGGGACCAATAATTACAACCCGAGAAAAGCTTACTCACTACGAATCTATTGCTCTAATTCTTTTTGCGTCAGAGCAAAACTCTAGCACCGCCACACAAATCAAGCGACTGCTAGCTTCAAGTGGAATTAGGTCCATGGTTCCCGCTCGTCTTAATGAGATGACAAAACGTGGAATTGTTTTTAAACCTGACCCTGCAAGACCCGAATTCAAACTGACCACTCAAGGCGAAAGATGGGTCGAAGAAGAAGTGCTTGCGAAGCTTCGAGGCGCAACAGCGTGACCCAAGAGCAGACAGTTACAGTTCACATAAAATATCAAGAAACTGAGCAGACATTCACTGGCGATGTAAATCAGGTCTGGAGCAGCGTCAACAAGTTCTTTAGTGAAATGATACCCGCCCTTCAGACAGTAAAAAAAGCCCTGCTTACGGTAGACATAGAGAATCTAATAGAAGACTGCAAAAACATAATTGCCGTGGCCCCTGAAGGACCAGTTATACTGGTTTCAAAACACAAACTAACAGACAGCGAAACCCTAACCCTGAACCTTTTAGCCACATACATTGCAAACAAGCTCGGGCACACAAAAGATTATCTCACCAAAGAAGAGCTGCAAACGGGGCTAGGAAAAACCGCAAAAATAACAAGCACCCGACTAGGAGAACTTTGTCGAGAAGGCTATGCAACAAAAACAGACGAAGGCAACTATCAAATAACAACAATGGGAATCAAGAAACTACAAGAAGAAACGTTGCCTGAAATCAGAGAAAAACTTCAAAGATAAACGATTAAGCCTTAAACCACTTGAATATCAGATAGCGGATATCCTCAGCTTCTAGGTCAGGTATCGCTAAAATGAATCGCTTACGCACAGTTGTAGCCAATCGTCCAGCATTCACGACATCCGTTGCCGTAATTTCATCCTTAGCCTTACGAACAGAAACCATGTACGGTGCATGATCCAAGCCTGGACCGTGCTGATAAACAGCAAAATCACAACCAAACTTTATCCCAGGAGTAACAATAAGCGCCTGACCCCGAAGGTCACGATACACAGCATATTTAGCATCAAAATTCTCATACAGGCTACGCGCTTTTCTTCGCAACCTTGAAAAACTAACACTCTTATTTTCAGGTCCCCCATAGACACTGATTTTTCCAGCCTCAACAAGATAAACGCCCTCCATAAGGTCAAGAAGCAAAGGAACATCAAACTCAGGAATCTTTGGTTTAGCAATACCAATAGGCTTACCATAATACCCAAGCTTATAGAGCCTTGAGCCTTCTTCAGGATTCCAAACTACAAGAAAATTATCTAACAGTTCAGTTGCAATCTTCTCGGGCATGCAATTTCACGCTTTAAATTGTGAGCGCAAGTATGCGAGCAACATCTGATGCAGCTTTAGCTTTGTCTGCGGCTTCTTCCAGATGCTGAACTACAGTCCACAACAGAAACATGGGCGGAAGGTCCATTTTGCCATCGATAATATCGACTTCCAGTTGCCTGTAAATATCGTCCACTACGCGCTCGGCAACATCAACTTCTCTAGCCTTTTCTAGCGCCTTGGAAGTACCGTAATTTAGGGTCATCGCGGTTTCTCTAAGTCTAGAGATTGTGTCAAACACGGCGTCAGAAAGCTTAACAAGGTCCTCTTTAATCTGCTTTGGAACATTCCAGCCTCGTTCCATAATCTGAATTAATCTAAATGCGATTCCTTCACAGTAATCAGCTATGTCACCTGTCAGGTTAGTAAAACGCAGAAAATCTTCGCGGCTCATCAATATGGCACCTATCTCGGCAAGCTCCCTTGAAACATTGCGTTGTGCAATGTCGACACTGTTTTGATGCTTTTTGATGTCAGCAAACAGTTCTTGAGCAGAATTTTTGTCGCCGTTCACAAAAGAGGATACCAGCTGTGAAATTTTGCGAGAAATATCCACTACTTCTCTGAGGTGGTCTCTGGAAACGTCAAGCGCTTTTCGTTTCACCCGTTCTTCAGTCTCTACTGGAAATACCATATCGTTGCCTCATAATTTTCCAAATTTTAACCAAAATAAAATAGAGTAGAGTCTCTTAAAAAGAGTTAGCTTTTCTGTTCTACAGTTGATTAGCGTTCAATTATTTGTCCTAAATCCTCAAAGTTGAGCCTGTTACAGAAGTAACCATGCAACAAAGAAGGTAACTCAGCAAGTTTGCTTCGCACCTGCTTCCAGCTATCACGGTCACGTAATGTAACGGTGCCATCCTCAAGTGTGCCATAGTCAATTGTAATTCCCAGAGGAGTTCCCACTTCATCCGCTCGTGCATATCGCCTTCCGATGGAGCCTGATGAGTCCCAGTCCACGGTGAATCCCTCATTAACAAGTAGATGATAGACCTCGTCTGCCTTCTCAAGCAAGCCATCTTTATTCATTAAAGGAAAAACACTAACCTGCATTGGGGTAAGGTCACGCGGTAAACTCAGAACTGTTCGTTTGTTTCGTTTTGTGTACGCATACTCTAATGCAACATACACCAACCGATCCAACCCAAAACTTGGCTCAATAACGTGAGGAACAAACCTTTTTCCACCATCCTCGGATTCCTTAAACGCAGTCAAGTCTACCCCACTAGCTTTCATGTGGCGACTTAAGTCAAAATCTGTTCGATAGTTGTGACCAGAAACCTCTGTCCAGCCCCACCGCTCCAAATAAACCTCCTGATCAAAGCCCTGCATCGAATAGTGTGCACGTTCATAGTCCAGTTTTTCGATGAAACGCTGCTGATCTTCTGGGACTCCCATCTCAACCAGAAAACGCTTGGCTTGAGCCATGAAATAGGCTTGCCATTCTTCTTTAATTATGCCTTTGTTTAGTGCCTCTTTGATTGTGATTGTCACTGGCTCTGTTATGCCTTTAAGCTTGTTTTCTGCAAGCACAAAACGAAGAGTTTCGTCTCCAACATCATTAATAATCAAACACTTTTTGTCTTCAGGATCAAAGAAGAACTCTATATCAATTATCGTAAATTCTCTAAGCCGCACTGGTCCTTGCCGTGGAGAAATCTCGTTTCTAAGCGCATGACCAATCTGGGCAACCCCTAAAGGAAGACGGCCACGAGCACTTTCAAAGATGCGCTTGAACTCAACAAAGATTCCCTGAGCCGCTTCAGGGCGCCCATAACCAACAGAATCAGAGTAAGGTCCAATAGTTGTTGTGAACATGGTCATGAACTGTTCAGCCTTGTTAAAGTCTCCGCCACAGTCGGGACAACGAATGTTATGGCTTTTCAGTTCATCCACAACACTTTGAAGAGCCATTTTCTCAGTTTCTGTATCAGTCATTTCTCCGAACTCTTGAAGCAGATGATCGGCACGGAACTTGCGTTTACATTTAGTACATTCAACTGTGGGTTCCTTGAAGTTTTCTACGTGACCTGAAGCCTCCAAAACATTCTCAGGCATAATTACTGACGTTTCAATTTCAAGAATTGCTAAAGGCTGAAGATAGAATCTTCTGAATTTTTCTTCCAGCCTTCTTTTGAGTAATGAACCAAGGGGACCATAAGTTATGAATCCGCCAACGCCACCGTATATTTCGTAGGATTGCCAGAAGTAGCCCCTACGTTTGCCCATTTCGCTTACAACTTCGTACTTGTCTTTCGGTTGTTTCACAGTTTTCCGCTCCGCATCCATTAATGGAAATCTACAGACTTACAGTAGTACATGAATAAAAACACAATGTTGCCTTTGGTTTGCCGTTCAGCATCAAACGTTTCTTGACTGCTGCTTTTTTGTGGCTAGCTCGCTTTTTATGGTATCAATGATTGTAACAGGGGTTGGGTCAATGCCCTGTAGTATTGCCAAGTAGACACTTGCAAAGTCCCCTGTGTACAAGACTGAAAACATCTTTGCTAGTTTTCCTTCCCCACTTACCTGTAATGTAAGCACATTTTTGGCTCTGCTAAAGACAAACTTGGTTGTTGTTTCTATTCGAGCTCTGATTTCTGGAGACTCTTGGTGGTCTCGGATAAGAATAACTGAATGTTTTTCGTTAAGAAATTCAGGCGCTTCGTATCCCACGGTTTCGTTGTGGTTTAGCTCAGGAAAAACATCAAATCTACTATGAACCTTGCTGTTTTCGTTGAATTGAGCCTTCAACCTATGAGCCACAGAACCATATTGTCCAAAGCCATAAACTACAGGTATTGCACCAACCAGTTTTGTAGCAAGTTGCTTTGCATGGTTGTCCTTTGTGGGAACGTCTGGAGCGATTGTTTTGCATACTTGCTCAAGGACAGCTATTGCTTCGTTTAGTTCAGCAGCTACGTTTGTGAGCAAACCCGCTTTTTCCATAAGAACCGGAAGAGGAAAAAACATGTACGGAATTCCGACACGAGGCTGCAACCCAGACGGTATCTTCACATAGGGCACCTGCAGTTTGATGCATAAGTTTTCAAGTTTTCCGCCCGAAGTAATGGCTAAAAGTGTACAATTTCGTTGTACTGCAGAACTAAAGGCAGATAAGGTTTCCTCCGTGTTTCCCGAGTAGCTGTTCACAAAAACTAGGCTATCCTTGTTTACGTACGCTGGAAGAAAATAGTCTCTGCAGACTTCCACAGGAATTGTGAGAACATCACGTAGCCAGTCTTTTAGGATTTCTCCACCTATTGCTGAGCCACCCATACCCACAAGCACAACGTTTTTTGGGTTCAACCCTTTGGGCACATTTACCTGATTAGCCCGTTGCATTGCGTCTAGGCAATAATTTGGAGTGTTCACCAAGTCGTTGAGCATGTTGCTCTTATCAATTTCCTCAATTTTGTTTGCCTTATCCAAAACAGTGACCATAACTCAAGTTCACCTCACAGGCACATATTATATCATCATAATCTTTTAAAAACAAAGGCCTAATTGACCCAAGAAAATACAAAAATGCAAGACTCACTTTTTCATCAAAAGACATTAAGTTTCCTTTTTTGTAGCACTAGTAATCTTTTCTATAGGGTAAAGCAGCACATCGATGACCAAAGCCAACGGACCTAAACTTTTTAGCATATCCTTCAAGTTTTGCGTGTCACCATAAGTTATTGCACCTATCAAAGGAGCAACAAATATGTAACTTCCCAGAAAAACTGCTGCCCCTAAAACTAAACAAATCCAGTTGGAGAGACTCAGAGAATTAATTACAAAATACGTTAAACCAGCAGAGAATGCTGACGCAACTAGAATTTTAATTGATGACACCCAATTCACAGTAACATTGTAGTTCTTCTTTATCCACCATAAACTCACAACTAAACCTGGAACACTAGCCAAACTGTTGGTCGCTATTAACCCGTAGACACCAAAATAGGGAATCAAAACCAAACTCAAAACAATTCCCACCATGAACGTAAGTATCGTAATTTTCATGTTAACCTTAGTTTTTCCTTGACTATTAATTAGAGAACTCGCACTCAGGCTCCCAGCTGCCGAATACAAGTAAGTGATTACATAAAGCGACAAGAGAAGCGGAGCATACTCGTATTTATCATAAAATAGAGACGCTACACCAGGTTCAGAAAGCACCATCACTGCGAAAGTCAATGGCACAACTAGAAGCGTAGCATATTTAACGGAATACTGGAAAACATCTTTTAGCGTTTTTGGGTCTTCATGTGCCTTGATTTTAGAGAAAGTTGGGAACAGTATTGTAGTTAATGAGGATGAAAAAATGTTCACCAAAACAACAAAGTTTAGTGCTATTTGGTAGTTGCCCATAATCAAGTCAGTGCTATATATTGCAACTAGAAAACTGTAAAACTGCGATAAAACACCAACAAGCATCGCGGATACTGAGAGCGGCAAACCAAATTTTAGCATGGTTCGCAACGTTGACATAATTTCCAGTTGACTTTTTGGCGTTTTTATCTGTTTGATAATAACTAAATAAAGAAGGATTACGCTAATTATTCCTGCACTAAGATAGGATACTGCGTTTCCAATTATTGCACCATAGGTTCCAAAACTCAAAGTGACAAGCAGTATCATTAGCCCTGTCTTTAATACTGAATGAATTATCAAAGTGACACTGTGCAGTTTTATTCGTTCGTATCCGATGAATGCCGATTGTGCCGCCTTTAGTAGAGCACCTGCGAGGATTATAAATGACGCAATCTGGATTAAAGGCACGATTGTTGGTCTTTCTAGTATGTTTGCCATAAATCCAGATGCGAGTATGGAAATTAACGTGAAGATTGTTCCAAATACTATCTCAAAGGTTGTTCCTGTAACTAGGATGCTTTCCAGTCTTTTTGTGTTGCCTTCGGTTTTGTATTGTGTTGCATGCTTTATTGTTGCTTGGTCAAGACCCAAGTCTTTGATGAACATTATTATGTTGGGGCCAATAAGGGCAACTGTTACTAAACCAAACTCCTCTTCTGACAATATTCCAGCAACTATCATTACACCTACAGCTGAAATTATGGACGAAATCATTAGGCCCCAAAGTATATTGAATCCGCCTTTAGCGGAGGTTCTGCCCAGACTTAGTGACTTGCTCACAGGTTCAAACACCCTTTCTTTAAGATAAACGATTTAACAATCTCTAGGTTCGTTGACTTATAATTGTAGCTCTATTTGTGGAATGTTACTTTTTGGCATATCTCTGTTTTTTGTCAACTGAGATTTCAGCAGCAAGGTTCCACATCAAACAGCAAACGCAACAGAAAGTGCACCATTAAAGAAACACATTTTCGATTGAAACCCTAAAAAAGGTTAAAAACTAGTTTAGTGGCAATAACATTGCACTAGAATACTCAATTTAAATGAGCCACAGATGAAAATACCGCGAATAAAAGTCACCTAAAGAGTAAAACCAGTTTTTGGGGGAAGAAAATCACATGACAATTGACATGGACCTTGTGAACTTGACTTTGGGTATAGTTGGCACCATCGCTGGTGTTGTCTCGCTTACAGTTCACCTTTGGAGATTAAAACGAGAAAATCCACGTCTAACAATAAATGTGCTAAGTTGTGAACACTATTTTGAGAATGAAACAAAGGTGTTATCGTTTTGGAGCGAAACGGAGTTAAGGAACCTTGGAGACCGCGGAACAGACATGCTAGGCATAGACTTGAAGTTTGAATACAAAGAAAAAGACTATAATCTAAAAATGTCAAATCAGGAACCCCTTGTTGAAAACGGATCAATCAGATGGATTCGCCCTCACCAGACAATCAGAACATTTCAAACAGCATTCATAAAATTTGAAGGCCCTCCGAAAGAGCAACTAGACTGCATTTTTACGCTTTATCATACACATGGCGCAGAAAAAGTCAAAGCTAAATCACAAAAAAGAAAGACAACCTATGAATAATCAAAGTAAGCTAAACAGAAAGCCACCCGTATTTTTTGGGTAAAGTGTTTGAGCCATTTGTGTAAAGATAATGAAATGTACAAGTTACCAATTTTCAACTGAGGTATGTGCAAATTTGTCGACGTAACGTTGGTTAAGGTTGTCTGTTGTTAAGTAATTTGCGATTAGGTCTAAAATCAGTAGCCCAAAAAAGACTTTGCTGATGTTTCTTATGAAAGCTGTTTTGAGTTCTGGTTTGTTGCCTGTTTGTGTCACAACTTTGAGTTCAAAAAGTCTTTTTCCTACTGTGTATCCGAGAATTGCTTCGGTTAGTGAGAAGTAAAAAAGTGACACTACTCCTACGAGGAGCACGTAGTCAATAAATGAGAAATGCCCTGTAGGAAAGATTAGGTCTTTTGTGATTCCAGTTACCAGAATCATTAGAATATAATCGATACTAAATGCCAAGAGTCGTGTAACCCATTGTTCCTGCAACGGAAGAGGGTTTAGAACTTTTTCTAAAAAATTGTCTGAAGTAAATAATTCTTTAACAGGGTTAACTATGGCTTCGATAGAAATTGTTCGTGGCTTTTTCATTTCCTGTTTTTCTCCATGAAAGCGAAATTCTGTAACCGTCAAACGGACTAAACTAACAGATTCTATGTGTCCTAAAAAAGAAGAATTCCAGCCACTGACATATATCAAAAACTGAAACTGAAAAAAGGGGAAAAGCTAAATTTGAACTCTAAAAACATGCATTTTTCTGTCAAAAAAAGACGTTTATAGTGTTTTTGCTAGGTTCGCAACTTTGCTTTTTATTTTATCAAACTCGCGTGAAGCCTGTTTATAGGGTAGCTGGTAGGGGTCGCTGATGTGCCACACTACGATTTTGTCGCCGCAGTCTGGTGCTTGGTCAAGAATAGCTTGTTCATGTTCTCGTTCCATGGCAACTATCAAATCGTAAACGCAAAGGTTTTTTGAGTCTAGGCTGTCAGGAACAGATTTCAAGAATTCGCTGGCGCCGTGCTCTTCCGCATATCTTCGTGTCAGGTCCACAACTTTGTAGTATGCGTAGGTTCCAGCAGAATCAATTTCGATGTCTGGCCTAAGCTTTTTTAGTAGCGCATCTGCTAATGGGCTTCGGCAAGCGTTACCTGTGCAGACAAACAACACCTTCAATGCAGATACCATCCACGATTTTAGAACACTAAATATTTCGCATCTAATAAACACCAAGTTTTTGTCGAGGTGCAAAGAAACTTATAGTCAGTGACCATATTACAGATTCAATAAAGCTAATAGCAAGATTCAATTCACAAAAACAACTGAACAACATATTAACTCAATTTACCATATGTTACAAGTCTGGTGAACAAAAATGAAAGTGGGCACACTAACATGGGAGTTCCCGCCAAGAGTCGTGGGTGGAATAGCCCGACACTGTGAAGGCTTAGCCAAGGCCCTTGTCCAGCAAAAACATGATGTGCACCTTTTCACGCTCGACTTTCCGGGGTCACCAGATTACGAAGAAATGGATGGCATAAAAGTCTACCGTGCATCCACAGAGCTAGGTCACCCCAACTTTCTCACATGGGTCTTGCTGTTCAACCACTTCTTGTCAAAGAGAATGGCTGACGTAACCAGAAAAGTTGACTTTGACGTTATGCATGTTCACGACTGGCTAGCCGCATTTTCAGGAATCTCATTTAAGCACTACATAAAAAAGCCGATGGTTCTCACGGTACACAGCACAGAAGTTGGAAGAGCTCAAGGCCTACATAGTCCAGACTCGTTTTCTATAAATGGGATAGAATGGTGGTCTACATACGAAGCAAATAGAGTAATCGTATGCAGCCAATCAATGAAAGAAGAAATATGCAACCACTTTAATATCCCAGAAAAAAAGGTTGACGTGATTCCAAATGCAATAGACGCAACAAAATATCAAACATCTGCTGACCGCGGAGCAGTTAGACAACATTACGGAGTAGGCTGGGGCGAAAAACTGATTCTATGTGTAGGACGTTTGGTTCCTCAAAAAGGAATAGAATACTTCATAAGAGCAATACCCAAAATAGCCAAACGCTATCCAGAAGCAAAATACATCATCGTTGGAGAGGGCTGGTCAAGAGACATCCTAGAAGCTGAAGCTCACGCCAGCGGACACGCCAACAAGATTAAGTTTACAGGTTTTGCTCCTGACAAAGAAGTTATTGAACTAATGACCAGCGCTGACGTTCTGGTTGTGCCTTCCATCTATGAACCCTTTGGCATAGTTGCTTTGGAAGGAATGGCTACAGGTGTGCCCGTGGTGGCTAGCAATGTGGGCGGCTTAGCCGAAGTGATAGACCATGACAAAACAGGGATTTTTGTTTATCCACGAAGCCCAGACTCTATTGCATGGGGAATTGACAAAGTATTATCAGACCCTGACCATGCCAAATGGTTAGCTGATAATGCAAAAGAAAAGCTCCACAAGGCTTATAGTTGGGAAGCAGTTGCTATGAAGACTGTCGAAGTTTACAGAAAGGTGGTGGAATAAACATGGGCGATAATCACTCTTTCCGTTCACAACCCGATGAGCAGCCCAATCAACTACGCCTTTTAATTATGCTACACAACATAGGCGCAACAGAAGCCGCAAAAGCGCTAACTATTGTCCAGATTTCAGAATGGACAAGAATGGATGCCTCTGAACTGCAGGGTCATCTTCAGAAATTAATCGAACTAGGTTACGCTAAACATTTCCGTTCAGAAGAAACAGACAAGTACCATCTTACAACGGATGGAATCAGAAAAGTTCTGAGCTTATACAGCTAAGTTTATGCTATTACTTCAAAGGTTTGTTTCTGCCTGAACTGCAGACCGTAGTTCTGCGGCGGCGTCCTCAGGCGAAACCGTGTTTATGAACATTCCTGTGCTTTTCTCAAACCCTGCCCATGTAGACAACTTGGGATAAACTTCAAGATGCCAATGATAATAATTCTTTGCATCTTCAGGTAGTACTGTGTGGAAACCAAAATTGTATGGCGGGTCATTCAACAAAGACCGTAAACCGCCTAAGCAAACTCGCATGGTTTCAGCCAAATCATGCATCTCGCCACCAGACATGCATAACATGTTTGATTTGTGTTGTTTGGGCACAACCCAAAATTCGAAGGGATTAATGCTTGCCCAAGGAGCAAAAACTACAAAACTGTTGTTTTTCCAAATGAATCTTGGACCAGCAGCTTCTTTGTTCAAAACGTCACAAAACAGGCACTTGCTGTTTTTGTTCCAGTAATTTTTGCTTGCTTTTAGTTCCTCTGCTAGAATTGTTGGAATAAAGGGAGATGTAATCAGTTGGCTGTGTGGATGAGAAAGAGATGCTCCTGCTTCTTTTCTGTGGTTTCTGAAGATTGAAACGTGCTTAACGTATGATTTTTTGGAGAGAACAGCTAGCCTGTCAAGATATGCGCTTATTGTGTAAACAAGCTGTGAAAGCTTCATTGTTGAGGGGTGATTATCGTGGCATGGAGATTCTATGATAACTTCGTGGTGCCCTACGGCTCTTTCCGATTCAGGGCTTTGTTTTGTTAAATCATCTTTTTTTGTTGGAGGTGCAAAAACAGGATACATGTTGGGGATAACTCTTACCAGCCAGTTTTTGTGGCATAAACCGTTTTGGTCTTTTTCTTTTTTAACAGTCTCATCTGAAGAAAGATACACTAGCACAGCAGGGGGTGTCATATGCTCGTTATCTGGGCATAAGGGACAAACGTCTGTATTATTTGCACTAGGTTTTGTAACAAAATCTGTGGGTCTCTTCTTGCGTTCTGTAGCGATGACAACCCATCGGTTTAGCAGATAATCTTTTCGAACTTGGTTACTTGCCATTCTTTCTTCCAGCTAAAAACATGTTTAGGCAGAAGAGTCATGAGTCTTTTTCGGTGTTAAAAGTTCAGTATAACGATCAATTGTTGATTTTGCAGCTGCGTCCCAGCTAAAGAGTTCAATCACGCGGTTTCTGCCGTTTCTTCCAAATTGAATGCGTTTCTCTGGGTCTTCGATGGCGCTTACAATACCCCAAGCTATGTCTGATGGGTCATTTGGGTTGATGTGAAATCCGCATTGGTCAGGACCACTTATGCTGACGATTTCTCTCATTCCGCTTGTGCCTGCGGCTCCAACGACCACAGGTTTTTCCATACTCATAGCTTCTAAGGTAACGATTCCAAATGGCTCATAAAGACTAGGATAAGCTGCAACATCACATGCTGCGTAGTGGGCGATTCGCTCCTCTTCAGGTATGAACTCAAAACGGAACTTAACAACATCATCAAGCTTTAGGTTACGAACCAGCCCCTCCAAATAGTCCCGCATGTCACCTAATCCAACTACTACAAGTTTTGCGTTAGGAATCTTTTGCAAAACCTGTGGCATTGCCCTGATAAGTTTATCCACGCCCTTAATCCACACAAGTCTTCCAACAAAAAGTATCATCATATCATCGTCGCCAAGTCCATATTTGCTTTTGATTTCTCTGATTCGCTCTTTGCTTACTTGGTCAGGGCTGTACTTTTTTGGGTCTACACCATTATAGCAGACTCTGATGTTTTCTGCAGGAAATCCAGCCTGTATCAACTCATCCTGCATGGCATACGAGACAGTTATAACCCTGTCCGCCATCTGTCCGCCCCTGTTTTCTATGCTGCTAACTACGCTTGAACCATTACCTAATGTGCGTCCTCGCTCATTAGAGTGCACATGAAACGCCAAGGGTATCCCAAGTTCCTTTTTTATGGTGATTCCAGCAATAACAGAGAGCCAATCGTGGGCTACAACTAAATCAAATTTGAAGTCTTCGCCTCTGACAAGTTCGTTTATCATCTTTGCGGCGCTTAGATAGTTATACATCAAAATTTTGGAGAAGAATTGTATTCCTCTACCCCACTTTTTAACATCTTCAGCTAGCACATCAGGCAAAGAGTCAGAAACATCAATATGTACGGGGCGATGAATTTCTATGCCACGAAGAAGCTCTCTTGTGGGAAGACTGCCTTGGTCGTCGTTCATTGTGAAGACGGTGACGTCGTGACCAAGCAAAACAAACTTGCGTGTTATTTCCGCGGCATAAGTTCCTAAGCCACCCACAATTTTGGGCGGATACTCGTAAACCATCACAGCTATTTTCATTGTTTTTCACCATTTCAGATTATCTTTTGTCGGGCTAAAGCAGTAAAGAGCCAGTTTTGTTGTGTAAAGAAGCGTTATTTAACGGTTACTAGCTTTGCTTACATAAGTAATGTTCATTTTTGTTTCACATAACCTTGAAGCCAGTTTAAGGTAGACTGTGACTTTGGTTGTGAATTTGATACATTAAACATAAACAGTTGCTGTTGGTTTGCTGACTAAAACATAGTGACCGTGTTAGATAGATAGTTAACACTAAAACATGAAGCAATTTAGTTAAACATACAAAGGTGTATAACCTTGTTATGCCTAATAGTATTCAAGGTTTAATGCGCTGAAATGAAGCGCAAAATCAGCTGACTATTTATAAAAATAAAGGGGGGAAATGTTTGGCTAAACAAATAACTGCTCTAGAACAGGAAATCTATGATTACATAAAAGAACGCGGTGAAGTGATTGTTTCAGAGGTTCCAATGAATATGAAGGGAGCAATTCCTAACCTCAAAAACGCGGGGCTTGTTGAAACGTTCAAGAAACCTGTGACTCAGTGGGCGTCAAAGAAAAAGATGTTTGTGAGAGCTCTGAAGAAAGGGTAAATTTAAACCCGTTTTCAGAGCAATCCCTAAAAATGTGAAGGGATACGCTTACTCAGCGTATCTTTCGCGTATGTTTTTTTTAGCAATATTGTGGGTTTGTTGATTCAAGTTCTTCTATGTTGGTGTTTGTCAGGTTCTTGATTTTGTTTAGGTCTGGTATTTCGCCGTAGCCCACAAGTGTTATTGCTGTTCCTTCGCCGCCGTTTCTGGCTGTTCTTCCGATTCTGTGGAAATACACTGGTGCTTCTACTGGGACATCAAAGTTGATTATGTGTGTTATTCCTTGAATGTCTAAGCCTCTTGCAGCAACATCTGTTGCTATAAGAAAGTCGAATTGTCCATTTCTGAAAGCTTGGGTAACTCGTTCTCTTTGTGCTTGAGTGAAACCCGCGTGCATTGGTTCTGCAGAGTATCTGTTTGCTCGTAGTTTGCGTGCTAGCCAGTCTGTTCCTCTGCGGGTGTTGCAAAATATGATTGCTTTTCCAACATTGCTTGTTTGTAGCATTTTAAGAAGATAGTCAATTTTGTTTCTCGAATTTACTACCATGTAGTACTGGTTTAGTTGTTCAAGAGCTATCTCGTCTTTGCTTACAAGTACTTTTTCTGGGTTTTTCATGTAGCGGTGGCACACGTTCATTACTGAATCGTCTATTGTTGCAGAGAATAAACTAAGTTGTCTGTCTGTGGGAACTTTTGAGAGTATGTATTGTATGTCGTCTATGAATCCCATGTCAAGCATTCTGTCAGCTTCGTCTAGAACAACAACTTTTGTTGACGAAAGATTTAGTGTTCCTCGTTTTAGATGGTCTATTGTTCGACCTGGCGTACCAACAACTATGTGGACGCCTCTTTGCAGGGCTCGGATTTGTTTGTTGATTGATTCTCCACCATAAACTGGCAGAACTTTCAGCTTTGTGTATTTGCTAAATCGGCTTATGCGCGTTGCGACTTGTATTGCAAGTTCGCGTGTTGGCGCTAGTACTAAGCCTTGTACTTTTTTGTTGTTCGGGTTTATACGTTCAACCATCGGTATTCCGAAGGCTGCGGTTTTGCCCGTTCCTGTTTGTGCTTGCCCGATAACATCTTTTCCTTCTAGTAAAGGTATTATTGCTTGAGCTTGTATTGGAAAAAGTTCAGTAAATCCAAGCTCTTCTATCCCTTTCATGACGTCAGGAGTTAAGGGTAAGTCTTCAAAGTTTCGTATTGTCATCTATTATTTCCTCCTGTCACAAAATTTTTACACGCGGTCATCAAAATTCTTCAAAAGTCTTTCTATATAGTTCGCAAAAGTCTTCTAAAGCTTCTCGAGTAAGCATGAGTTAATGTGACGATACAACTCAACAAGCAACGCATATATAAAAGGGTTACTAATTAAGCAGCACTAGTATTTTCTTTGTTATAACATTAGTTTCTGAGGAAAATGTCATGAAAATATTTCATTATACCGACATCAAAGCAAAAGACGCTGAGGGCGGAAGCTCAAAACTAAACATTAGGTGGCTAATAACCAAAGAGATGGGAGCAGAAAACTTTGCCATGAGGCTGTTCGAGATGGAAGCTGGAGGACACAGCCCGCTTCACAGCCACAACTGGGAGCATGAAGTATTCATACTAGAGGGAGAGGGACTTGTTGTTGGCGGAGAAGAAGAAAAGAAGTTCAAAGCTGGTGATGTCATCTTTATTCCTTCAAACCAGACGCATCAACTAAAAAACAACAGCAGCAAAACATGCAAGTTTCTTTGTTTTGTACCCTACAAGCAAGAATAAACTGAAGTCTTAAATTGGCTGCAGCCCTAGTTTAGGTAGAGGGGTTTGTTTTGCAGTTTGTTTGGGAAAAGCCAGTGATTACGTTTTACAAGGAAAGGTTTGGGGAGCCTGTAAGAGAACCGTTTGTGGCGGTTAAGGCGCGTAGACTTGTTGTCGCCAAAGAGGAAAACGTTAAATTAAGTTGTGACCTTGAGGATTTCTTTCCAATAATGGGCGACATTGATGTTTTAATTACAAAAGAGGGAAAATCGGACAGCTACGTTCTGTGCTGGTTTGATGACAAAGAAGATGACTTTGGCAAAGCATTTAGGCGATTAGTTGGGGTCACATTTTCTGAAGGCGTCAAATGTGTAACCAATGAAAAGGGCAAGATAACATGTAATTCCAAGTTTGAGGCAAAAAACGGAAAACTAGAGTAACCAAGTCTATGTCTTTTGTACACCAGATGAGCAGGTTCAGAGTTAATTGCATTTTTTGTTAGGTAGTATCACGTCAAGTAAATGTTCAAGATAGCAAGAAACAAATTTGTAATCCAAGACGTTTCCCTCTGGGTTGTTTAGTCCCATGCAGCAGGGAATAATTTTCAAGGCGATGCGTTTAGAGTCCAAGTTTTCGAGGCTAAATGGGTAGAGCCTGCATAGGGATGGCCTATAATCGTATATGCTGCACGTGAAGCAGTTTTGTTCAAGGTCTTGTTGTAAAAAAATGCATGACCCGTCGGGTCTAGTTTTTAGAGTGCCACACATTTGGGGCAAGTTTTCGGCGTTCCTGTTTGTGGGTTCAAGAAAGTCTTTCTTAGCATAACCTGCTTTTTCTATTTGTTCAATATCTTTTTTTGTAAGTGGTGGTCCTCCAAGTTTGCAGCATAAAACAGCACATCGCTTACACTTGAACCTAAACTGTTTTTGTGTAACTGACAAGTCAGTGATTGCTCTGGTTTTTGGGTCTAAAGTAATCAGCGCAACGATGTCGTCCATTTCCTGTTAATCACCTGGCTGCCAAGAATTTTCTGCAGGGAGCGGGCGTCAAATATAAAGGTTTAGGCAGCAAAACAAAAACAAATAATTATGCGTATGCCATCGAGGTATTGGAAGTTAGCTTTGGGGTGAAATGTTCTGGCTAATCACAGAGGGCTAGAAGCCCAGAAGATGATTACGTCTATCGCCACTCTTCTCCGAAACACTACCTGGAAATGCGGAAAAATAGAGCGCCGTGTCGTGAACCATTTGCAACGCCGCCACCAAAGGTGTGGATCTGCCCAAACCCCAGTTAAGGACATGATGCAAGAGTTTGAACTCAGCGGAAAACAAAAAAGCGAATTTCTTGAAGCAATACGAAGACTAGAAAAACGCAACATAATTAAAATTTCGTGGATGCAACACCACCAATAGCAATCACCAATTTTACAACCGAACAATGTGATAGAGCCTTAACTGCACAGATGCCCCCGAAAAACTAGGGGATGACGTAGCCGTCCCAGAATTTGCTTAGTAATTTTTTATATCCTGCTTCTTTTTTTGGGTTTGGGGGTTAAATTTTACTCTTTTTCTTTAAAGTAAAAACCACCACAGAATGGACGTGTGCATATTTCATTATCTTACACTATAACAATTCTACTGAAAAAATAATCCTCTTACTTATCTTATTGCAGACAGGCAATCTTACATATCACACCGAATGAGATTTCATGAAAGTGAGGCAGTACATTGCCCAACCAATATATTGGCGCTGGAACTGTAAATAATCATCTTGGGAAGCCCGAAAATGC
>JAOZIF010000115.1 GCA_026014495.1 Candidatus Bathyarchaeum sp. | reverse complement strand
GAGGAGTTTTCTGAGCCATCTGTCTCCGATGCGTTTCTTGTTTTTGAGTAATAGCCAGCCTTGTTTGATGTTTTCTCCTTCTTCTCCGGTTCGCTGGACCCCATAGTAGTTTGGGATGCCGATTTCATGTATTTTGATTGATATTTTCTGTGCTTTCTCGTATGCGTCTTCTTCGACATCAGTGATGGTAATAGTGAACTTGTTCCCCAGGAGGTGCCCTGCTCTGAGCTTGTTTGTATGGTATTTTGCCCAGTTTACCTTGACGTGTAGCTCTTTTTCGACTATTTCTTTGATCTCTTCTGGGTCTGGTTGATCACCATCAAATACGATGCTGAATGTTTGTGTTGCTATTGCGTATTTGTCCTTAAGTCCAGCTTTTCCTATCTCAGAAGGGTCTAGGTGGAAAAGTTTAGCTAAACCAACTTGAATGTCTCGTGTTGTTATATCCTGTTTAGTAATGTTTAGGTATAGATGGATACCTTCTCCGCTGGGCTCGTAGAGAGGTATTTCTTCTACTATGAAATGACTGGATTTTTGTCTTATTTTTCCGCCTATACCTTGTAGGTCCGCAGTTATGTATGGTAGTGTTAGGTCGATCTCTGGATAGTCGGACATTGTATTCTCTGAAAAGAAGGAGAGGGTGATAAAGGTTTACTCGGCGGCAGGATTCCATTCAGGTATGGTCCATGGGAGTTTTTCTCCCTTGACGTATGCCTTGATGGCTTCCTTGTATGGGAATAAGGCTACTGCGCCACCCGTATGGAGGAATAGTATGTTGTCGGTTTTCTTCCATGTGTCTTTTCTTACTAGGTCGATGAGGCATGCCATGGCGGTGGCTGTGTATACTGGGTCTATGAGTAGTCCTTCTGTTTCTGCTAGCATTTTTACTGCTTCGAGTTTTGCCTCTGACATGTATCCGTAGCCGCCTCCGACGTATTCGTTGTAGACGATTAGGTCTTCGTCGCGTAGTGTGAAGTCTAGGTCGTATTTTTTCTGTGAGTCCAGTACTATTTGTCGTACTTTTTCCATCTGTTCTTCTTTGGGGGTGTATCCTACTGCTGCGCCTACGATCTGCATTCCTGTGTTGAAGGCTTTGGCGCCCATGACTAGTCCTGCTTGGGTTCCTCCTGAGCCTGTGGCGTGTATTAGTGATTTGAAGTGGATGCCCATGTTGTTGGCTTGGTATGTGGTTTCTAGTACTGCGTTCATGTAGGCTGATGCGCCTGTGGGGTCTGATCCGCCTACTGGTACGTAGTATGGTTTTTTGCCTTGTTTTTTGAGTTGTTCCATGGTTGTTTCCATGGTTTCCATGAATTTTTCTGGTCTTACTGTTTTGATGTGTGCGCCCATGAGGTGGTGGAGTAGGTGGTTTCCGTCCCAGTCTTTGCTTTCATAGTCTTCGTGGGGTGCTGATTTTACTAGGTATATGTCGAGTCCTAGTTTTTTGGCTGCTGCTACTGTTTGTGTGCACCAGTTGCTGTGGTATCCTGCGCCTGTGACTATGGTGTCTGCTTTTTGCTCTAGGGCTTCTGCCATGATGTATTCAAGTTTACGAGCCTTGTTTCCGCCGAATGCGAGTCCTGTTAGGTCGTCGCGTTTTACCCAGATTTTTGGTCCTCCTAGTTTTTTGGTTAGATTGGGGAGGTATTGAATGGGGGTAGGTAGTGCGGCTATGTTTGCCCGTGGAAAGTTACTGAATTTCATGGGTTTAGGATGCTTTTTGAGGGTTTAAGCCCTGCGTATGGTGTCTGCTGGTGGGTACTTTGGGGAAAAAATTTTCTTGTGTGAAGGGTTGTGAGGTTTGATTAATTGGGTTTCGTGGTGTACGTTTTTGTACTGATTTGTCGGGGTTGTGGTATAGATTAGGATTGGAGATAAGCTGTTTTAGGGGTTCTTTTTGTGATCTGGTTGGGTTTGTGGGTTTTTCGTGTTACCCCCCCCCCTCCCTCTTATTTCCAGTTGGCTAGTTTTTTTTGGTCTTCTAGCCAGCGTTCGATGTTTTTTTGGTCTGTTTCTTTTTGTTTTTTGGCGTTTTCGATTTGTTTTTCGATTTCTCGTTGTTTGTATTTGGCGTAGTTTTCTAGGCTTGCGTAGTCTTGGGGTGTTTTGTCGAAGCTCATGTAGCGTAG